>NZ_BAABDL010000067.1:63423-89566 GCF_039539605.1 Amphibacillus indicireducens
CTTAGTTGATAAGGTTTAGCTCTTATCGAAATGAAGAACCCATCCCCCTAAAGTTAGATTTATATCTATAACTTTAGAGGGTCGGATCCTTATTTGAAGCTCTTTTTTTAGTCTAGTTATCAAACATATCCGTTGAATGTCGGGGTTGTAAGCGTGCATTTGGCTCGGTATGGGCGATTGCGTTATTAATCGCAGTTGGGCCTTCACCAAATCCTGTTGCAATCAGATTAACTTTACCTGGATACGTACAAATATCTCCGGCTGCATAAATCCCTTCAATATTCGTTTCCATCTTAGAATTGACGACAATACTATTTTTATCAATCTCTAGACCCCAATCTTTAATCGGTCCAAGTTTTGAAATGAAACCGTAGTTACAAATCACTGCATCAACATCAATTGTTTCAATCTGATCGCCTCGTACTTCCTTGACGATGACTTGCTCAATTTGATTCTCACCCATTAATTGATCTGGGACAAACGGTGTTAAAATGTTGACACTCGATTCGGTTAGTTTTTTGACACTATGTTCATGAGCGCGGAACTGATCGCGTCTATGAATCAATGTCACTTCTTTTGCGATTGGCTCGAGCATCAGTGCCCAGTCAACAGCTGAGTCACCGCCACCAAATAGGGCAATCCGCTTATCTTTAAACTGGTTCATTTGATCAACATAATAATGCAAGTTATGATTTTCAAATGCCTCAGCTTCTTTTAAGTTTAATTTTCTCGGTTGAAAAGCACCGTTACCAGCTGTAATAATAATTGTTTTAGAGAGATGTGTGCCTTTATTCGTTGTCAGTTCAAAAGTACCATCTTCTAATCGCTTGACTTGCTCGACTGCTTCTTCAAGACAAAAAGTAGGATCGAACATGTTTAATTGCTCTTCAAGGTTGTCAATCAATTGTTGAGCGCCTACTTTGGGGAAGCCTGCAATGTCATATATATTTTTTTCGGGGTAAAGGGCGCTTAATTGACCGCCGATATGTGGCAAGCTTTCAATAATTTTGACACTTGCTTGTCGTAAGCCACCATAGAAAGCGGTAAATAAGCCAACTGGGCCTGCCCCAATAATTGTTACATCATATAATTTACGTTCGACCATTTTTTCATCCTTCCTCTTCGCTAACATAACTAAGCATTATTCTAACACACTTTTGGTAAGAATCACTTTAAAAAGCTCTAGCCTGACTGTGTCTTTCTTTTGGTTAAAATTTGGATTGAAAAAAACCCCTGAAACAGATAAGATAAATATGACAAGATTGTGACAGAAAAGATTTAATCAGTCGTATGGGAGGGTTTAGTATGACCCCGATAAAAGTCGTTATTCTAGGCGCAGGATATGCGGGATTGACCGCAGTTATGAAATTACAAAAACAAAAGACAGATCAACCAATAGAACTGACACTAATTAATAAAAACCAGTATCATTATCAAACGATCTGGTTACATCGAAATGCGGTTGGTTCTCACTCTGTTGAAGATTCCACTTTTGATTTGCGAGAATTGCTTGATTTAAGTAAAGTGAATCTAGTTCAAGAAACCGTGACGAGTCTTGATCCGAATCAGCAAATTGTAAAAACGGAACAAGGATCGTACCGGTATGATTATTTATTTGTTGGCTTAGGTTCTGTGATCGATTCCTTTCAAATTCCAGGTTTAAGTGAGCATGCGTGTTCAATCACGACACTAGAACGGGCGACACAATTGTATGAGCGAATGTTGACGATGTTAGATCACTATCGTCAAACTGCGATGAATCGAGAACTTCAAGTTGCCATTGGTGGTGGGGGTTTTACTGGGGTTGTCCTTCTAGGTGAGTTAACTGAACGCTTACCACTGATCTGTGCGGAAAAGGGAATTGATCGAAAAAAAATTAAATTGCTTTCGATTGAGCATGAATCAACGGTTTTACCTGAGTTTGACTTGGAGCTTGGTGAATATGCAATGCAACAGTTGGAAGCTCGGGGTGTTGAATTCCGCTTAAAAACGAAAATAAAATCGCTGACAGATAAAAGTATGAAAATTGAACAATCAGGAATTGTTGAAGATATTCCGATTGATCTATTTGTTTGGACTGCGGGGGTTAAAGGTCATCCTCTAATTGAACAAGCAAACTTTAAAACGACGCTTGGGCGTGTCGAAGTAGAAGCTGATTTATCAGCGCCTGGGTATTCAAATATCTTCCTAATCGGTGATGTGGCAATCGTGAGAGATCAAACTGGTCGTGCTTACTTACCGAATGCTGACATCGCGATTCAAAAGGCTAAAACTGCTGTCGACAATTTGCTAATTAAATTATCTGGCTCGGATCAGACGAAAGCTTTTCAATTTAAAAATCGAGGAACGATCGCCTCAATTGGTGCAAAAGATGCGATTGGTGTGACGGCAAAAGGTCAGAAAATTTTTGGCCGTGCTGTTGCACTTTTAAAGAAGTTAGCTGATTATCAATTTTTATATCAAATTGGTGGTTGGAAGTTAGTTCGGATGCAATTAAGGAAAAGAAAATAAGTATAGATTTAGTTAATTATGGTTATCCTGTCCAATTAGGAAGGTGACTGAAATGAAAAAAATGATTTATTACTTTTTATTCGTGAGTGTCGTTATTTTTGCTGGCTTAACAACTGTTAGCGCAATTTCTAATATTCAATTTGTTGATATTTATCCAATCAATCAGCTAACAAGTTCGCCAACAAGTGGGCACTATCAAGTGCGTTCGATCAATTTTGATTATAAAACTGAAGCGATCGCAGCTTTTAAATCAAATGGAAATGATCAATTCGTTGAAGTTTAGTTTTTAACAATGAAAAAGCAATGCTAAGGTGGTTTGATACCGAACTTTAACATTGCTTTTATTTTGAGCTAAAAAAGTGGATAAGCGAGGAAGGCTAGAGCAATTCCGGTTAAGCCGCCGAAGAAAACTTCAATTGGTTGATGACCAAGTAATTCTTTTAGTTCCTGCTTTTTTTCAAATTCTTTTTTCTTTGACCACACTTTTGCTTCTTCAACAAAGTACTGGAAATCCTTGACTAACATATTTAAGACGATGGCTTGCTCTCCAGCTTGTCGTCTAATTCCAGTAGCATCAAACATAATAATGATACTAAATACACAAGATACCGCAAAAATTCCTGACGATATTCCGTGCTCTATCCCTACACCTGTTGTTACAGCGGCGACCGCAGCTGAGTGGCTACTAGGCATACCACCTGTACTAAATGCAAGACCAGGTTTGAATTCTTTTGTTGCTATATAATGAATGGGCACTTTTATTGCTTGAGCAAAAAGAATCGCAAACAGGGCGATCATTAATGGGAAATTTTCAAACAGAGCCACTCTTGACACATCCTTTCAATCACAAATCAAATGCTATCGATTATTATAGCACAATTATTTTAACAAAGTCATTTCGTACCCGTTAAATTTTTGCCTTTAAACGTGACGAAATAATTGGGAAGCGGCGCTGGTAGCGTTGGAATACAAAGGCTGCCACTAGAGCTAAACCAAAATCTTTAATCAGAAAAGGGAGCATTGATAACCAGGCTGATAGATAACGAAGCTCGAGTCCGAGCCACGTGTTCATCGCGAGGTACATATAACTAATCCCTATTATGTAATTAACCCCTACACCGATTAAGCAAACATATATTGTTGATTTTTGTGTCGTAATCGCTTTGCGTTCTGTTAAAAATCCACTCACATAAGCAACAAAAACAAATGATAATAAGAAACCACCAGTATAATTAATCAGGACAAATAATCCACCTTGCATTTGGGCAAAGACAGGGATACCGATTACTCCTAGTAAAAGATAGCCGATCATTGATAATGTACCGATTCGTTTTCCGAGCAATAAACCGGCTAGGATACTGAAAAAAGTTTGTAATGAGAGTGGTACAGATACCCCAGCAATCGGGATCGCGAGAAATGGTAACCAGGAAGTTAGATTTGCACCGATTGCCATCAAACAAATAAAAATCGCGCTATAGCACAATTCAAGAGTAGTCATTTTCATATTTTAGCTACACTCCTTTATCGTTAACTCATTTATTTATTGGTTAACATTCTATTCTGAATAAGAGTTTGCCCACTGACAAACTCCTAATCATTAATCTAAAATTGCTGTTTCTAAAGCAACTTCGATCATTTCATTAAATGTTGTTTGACGTTCTTTTGCAGATGTTTCTTCACCAGTTAACACGTGATCAGAAACGGTCAAGATCGCTAGTGCTTGGCGATTGAATTTTGCGGCTAAAGTATAGAGAGCGGTTGCTTCCATTTCCACGCCCAATACTTGATAGTCAGCTAATTTACCAAGTAGTTCTAATCCGTTGTCTCGATAAAAGCTATCGCTTGTAAAGACGTTTCCTACCCGTAATTTAAGCTTTTTCTCAGTACCGACTTGGTAAGCATTTTTAAGTAAATTAAAATCAGCAAGTGGGGCAAAGTCAATGCCACCAAATACCATTCGATTCACTTGTGAATCTGTCGTTGCACCTTGAGCTAAAATAACATCGCGTACTTTTACGTCCTTTTGAATCGCTCCACACGTACCTACGCGAATGAGCTTTTGCACATCATATTCTTGAATCAACTCATTGACATAGATCGAGATCGAGGGGACTCCCATGCCTGTTCCTTGCACTGAAACCCGCTTATTTTTATATGTTCCAGTATAACCGAGCATGCCTCGCACTTCGTTATAGCAAGTCGGGTTTTCTAGAAAATTCTCAGCGATGTACTTTGCGCGTAATGGATCGCCGGGCAATAAAATTTTATCAGCGATTTCACCTTGTTTTGCTCCTATATGTGTACTCAATTGTTGCTCCCCCAATCCGATTTTGTAATTCAAATTTATCACAATTATTTGCTGATTACAAACTGAAAATCGGTCAAGTAAAGAAGTTTTGAAAGATTTTTTAACGAAATCATTCATTTTCTTAACAAATTAGTTCATTCCATGCTAATATTAGTATATAATAGTTCTAAATAATCTATTTTTTAAGTTAAAGTAGATTGTTTAAAATGATGATCATAGTTGGGAGGAATGAGAATGAAAGAGCAAACGTTTACAATTACAGATGATACAGGTATTCACGCACGTCCAGCGACGTTGTTAGTGAACAAAGCGGGGCAGTATGAATCTGACGTCCAAATGCATTATAACGGAAAAACAGTAAACTTAAAATCAATTATGGGTGTCATGTCTTTAGGTGTACCTAAAGGAGCAGAAATTAGAGTGACTTGCGATGGTCCAGACGAAGATGAAGCAATCGAAGGCGTCGCAGCCGCTATTCGCGAACAACTAGGAGAATAATAAAAAAGAAAGATCTATCTCACGTGAATAGATCTTTCTTTTTTTGCCTTTATGCTCGTTCGAGCGCAAATCGAAAATATCGAGCGTAACCCCCAAAAAACAAGGATAAGCTGTTTTTATCCCAATTTATGTTCTATTGAGTGCGGCAATGATTTTGTCAACGCCTTCTTTAACATAAGCTGTAGGACTTGCGATATTCAAGCGCATAAAACCGCGACCTTCTTCACCAAATGTTAAGCCGTTATTTAGACCAACCTTTGCCTCTTCATTCATAAACTTAACTAAATCTCCTTGAGACAGATTCATTTTTCGACAGTCAAGCCAAATTAAATAGGTGCCTTCTGGTTGAATCACATCGATTTGATCACAATCAGCAAATGTATTTTTAACAAGCTGATAATTTTGCTGAAGTAATTGGATTAAGTCGGCTAGCCATTCATCTCCAGCTTGATAAGCAGCCTCTAAAGCGATAATCCCCAATGTATTTAGTGCGTTAAGTCCATATTTTGCAAAAACAGCTAAGATTTCAGTGCGTAATTTTTTATCAGGTATAACAGCATATGAAACTTGCAGACCAGCTAAGTTAAACGTCTTAGTTGGTGAAAAACAAGAGATAACCTTGTCTCTGATTAATGAATCAAGTGAGCCGATTGGAATATGCTTAGCAGGTTCATAAACAAGATCGGCATGAATTTCATCAGAAATAATCAAGACGTTGTATTTTTCAGCAAGTGCTAAAATTTTGGTTAATTCTGTTTCTGTCCAAACTCTCCCAACGGGGTTGTGTGGACTGCAAAAGAGCAGTGCTTTGACCCCTTGTTTGAATTTTTCTTCGAGATCAACGAAATCAATGGTATAGCGTCCGTTTTGATAAATCAGCGGATTTGTCACTAATTCACGTTGATGAGTTTTAATCATTTGTTGGAATGGGTGATAAACGGGTGTTTGAATTAAAATTTTATCACCAGGATCAGTTTGAGTTAAAATCGTCATATGAATTGTTGGAATCACTCCAGGACTATAGATGATCCAGTCAGCATCAATTTCCCAATCATGTTGCTTAATAAGCCACTGTTGAATGACTTTATCTAATTGTTCATCGGTTAAGGTATATCCGAAAATACCATGTTCAATTCGTTGAACTAGTGCCTTCTTGATTGGATCAGCAATTTCTAAATCCATATCAGCCACCCACATGGGCTGGATATCTTCTGAGCCAAACATGTCCTTTACCAAATCCCATTTCATTGAACGGGTTCCTTTTCTATTTGGGAAGCTTTCAAAATTATTCATCGTTTATTCAACTCCTCTGACATTTTTCTTTGATATTGGAGAGTATTATAACATATAAGTAATTTGAGGTGCATGATTTACTCAAGTTGGAGAGATATTAAATATACAGTCTAAGTAAAAATATTGTCGTTTATTTTTAATCTATGTTAGAATATATAATTGTGTATAAAATCATTCGGTAAATCCAGCGATCAACGCGATCGCTATTGATTTGTCAAACAAAAACAGGAGTTGTTATTATGTCGGAAAAATTAACAGAAGGTCAAGTATTAACAGGAAAAGTAACGGGAGTACAACCATACGGAGCGTTCGTTGCTTTAAATGATCAAGTTCAAGGACTTGTTCACATTTCTGAGTTAACCCACGGATTTGTTAAAGATATTAATGAGCATATCGCAGTTGGTGATGAAGTTAATGTTAAAATTTTGTCGATTGATGAAGAGAAAAATAAATATTCTCTCTCAATTCGTGCAACGGAGGAAGCGCCAAAGCAACCTCAACAAAGAAAGCAAGCTGCACCTGCACAGCAAGATGAGCCAGGTTTTAATACGTTAAAAGATAAGCTTGGCGAATGGTTAAAGCAATCAGAACAAAATAAATAATTGAAATGTCCAGGTCAGTATTGTTATACTGATCTGGTTTTTCTTTTGATCAGTTTGAGTTCAATTCAATTTTAACCGAGAACGAATTTTTTAATATTCGTAATTTTACAAAATCGCGGATTCTTTTTGCTTTTCAGACTTGCTTTCAAGCCATTATTTAGGTATCTTTAGATTAGACTATTTTTATGGGGGTAATCAGATGACACATATCCGTTTAGAATATGAAAAAGCATTGCCGTTTTTTGGTGAACATGAATTAGATTATTTGAAAGAGCCTGTTAAATTAGCGCATGAGATGGTACATAATAAGACAGGTGCTGGGAGTGACTTTTTAGGTTGGGTCGACTTACCAGAGAATTACGACAAAGAGGAATTTGCTCGAATTAAAAAAGCTGCTGAAAAAATTAAGTCAGATTCTGATGTTTTATTAGTGATTGGAATTGGTGGTTCTTATTTAGGTGCACGTGCAGCAATTGATATGCTCAATCACTCATTCTACAATGCGCTGTCACAGGACAAACGTAAAACACCACAAATTATTTTTGTCGGTAATAGCATTAGTTCAACTTATACAAAAGACGTTTTTGATCTATTAGAAGGTAAAGATGTTTCAATTAATGTGATTTCAAAAAGTGGAACAACGACGGAACCTGCGATTGCATTCCGAATTTTCCGTAAGTACCTTGAAGAAAAGTATGGTGCTGAAGAAGCGAAAGGACGTATTTTTACAACAACAGACCAAGCAAAAGGCGCTTTAAAGACACTTGCAGATGAACAAGGTTATGAAAGTTTTGTCATCCCTGATGATGTTGGTGGACGTTACTCTGTGTTAACGGCTGTTGGTTTACTACCAATCGCAGCAACTGGGGTTGACATAGATGCAATTATGGCCGGTGCACAAAAGGCACAAGCTGAATTAGCTTCACCTAATCTTGAAGAAAACCCTGCATATCAGTATGCAGCAATTCGAAACGTCCTTTATAACAAAGGGAAAACAATTGAAATGTTGATCAACTATGAGCCTGCATTGCAATATTTCTCTGAGTGGTGGAAGCAATTGTTTGGTGAAAGTGAAGGAAAAGATTTCAAAGGTATTTTCCCATCTTCAGCTAACTTCTCAACAGATTTGCACTCATTGGGACAATATGTTCAAGAAGGTCGTCGTGATCTATTTGAAACGGTTTTACATGTTGAAAAACCACGCCATGATTTGACGCTTGAAGCTGAAGAACAAGATCTTGATGGACTAAACTATCTTGCTGGTCAAACGATCGATTTTGTTAATGAAAAAGCATATCAGGGAACGATGCTTGCTCATACAGACGGTCAAGTGCCGAATTTAATTATTCACTTACCAGAATTAGATGCTTATACATTTGGTTACATCGTTTATTTCTTTGAAAAAGCATGTGCGATTAGTGGCTACCTACTTGGGGTTAATCCATTTGATCAGCCGGGTGTTGAAGCATATAAGAAGAATATGTTTGCTTTACTTGGCAAGCCAGGTTTTGAAAAAGAAAAAGCAGAATTAGAAAAACGTCTATAATCATTTTTAAAAAACTCGTTAGTGACTCTGATCGCTGGCGAGTTTTTTTAATGTTAACAATACATTTATCAGTGAAGTTTTGGTATGATATCAATAGTTCAAAAGGAGGCAGAAAAATGACGTTAGAAAATCAGGATTTTTTGTTAGACTTATTAAATACACCATCACCATCAAGTATGGAAGTTGAGATTCAAAAGAAATGGATTCATTATGTGAAGGATTTTGCTGATGAAATCATCACGGATCATGCAGGTAATGCGATTGGTGTTTTAAATAAAGAAGCGGACTTTAAAATTTTACTTGCAGGTCATATTGATGAGATTGCGTTAGTCGTTAATCGAATTGACGAAGCCGGTTTTATTTATTTTGATGAAGTTGGTCGGGTCAATCAGAAAGCAGCAATCGGGATGAAAGTTCGGATTCAAGGCTATGGTAAGGAGCTGGTTGGTGTGATCGGAGTCAATGCCCAACACCTTGGTGGGATTAAAGGTGATTTTGATTTAACCGATTTATTTATTGATGTTGGGGCTAAATCGAGAGCTGAAGTAGAAAAATTCGTCCAAATTGGTGATTTAATTGTTTATGATCGCAAACCGGAAATTTTAATGGATCGCTACATTTCTGGACGTGGGCTCGATAATCGAACAGGTGCTTTTATCGTGGCAGAAGTTTTGCGAAAATTAGCTGATCGTGATTTGAATGTTGGTGTTTACGCGGCGAGTACGGTTAATGAGGAAACGAATATGGGCGGTGCCTATTTTGCAGCAGCTGGAATTGAGCCGACGATGGCATTAGCCTGTGATGTGACATTTGCAACTGATCATCCGAAAGTGAATCGCGAAAAGTATGGGAGTGTAAAATTAGAGGGTGGACCAGTGATCGCAAAAGGTGCACCGATCAACCGCAAGATTAACCAGTGGTTAGAAAGAACTGCCGAGAAGCTTGATATGGCAATCCAATATGAGCTAACACCGCGCCATACGGGAACAGATGCAGACCGGATGCGATTAACGGGTAAAGGAGTGCCAGTCGCTTTAGTTTCCTTACCGTTACGTTATATGCATTCACCAGTTGAAACAGTTAGCATCCAAGATATTAAAGAAGAAATTGACTTGTTAGTTGAATTTATCGCTGATTTAACAGGGAAAGAAAATTTAAATCCATTAGAGGATTGATGGGCGAGATGTAGAGGAGTTATTCTCTGCATCTTTTTTTCGTTTTCGTGCGTTCGCACGTATCGACTGTGCGTTCGCACGCAAATCGAAAATATCGCACGCAAACGTAATATTTCGCACGCAAACGAGATAATATCGCACGCAAACGTAATATTTCGCACACAAACCATAAAACCGAAAAGGTATAAAGGGAATTTTCCGAAAAATATGGGCGTATACCTTTACAAATTCCTAGTTATCTACTATATTATAATTAAATGAATATCGATTGAATCTTCGGGGCAGGGTGTAATTCCCGACCGACGGTAAGCAACATTCGTGTTGTAAGTCCGTGACCCACTTTTTTAGTGGTTGATCTGGTGCGATTCCAGAACCGACAGTTAAAGTCTGGATGGGAGAAGATTAAGAGTGATTTGGCGTAGCCATTTATTTCTTGATACCTATTTATCCTAAAGCCCTTATCTGCTTTAGGATTTTTTATTTGGTCAAGAAAATTACTCTCCCTTCATCAAAGTATAGATTTTAATCGATATTTAAAAAAGATGAAGGAGGATGTTGATATGAAAAATCAATCATCAAAATTATTAAAACTTATTATCTTGTCACTATTTGGGACGATTTCAATGGTGTTGCTTTTCTTGAACTTTCCCTTACCGTTTCTCCCGCCATATTTAAAAGTTGATTTTGGCGAGGTGCCTACTTTGTTAGCTGCCTTGATCTTTACGCCGATGGCTGGTGTCGTTGTGCAGTTAATCAAAAACTTGCTTTATTTACTGTTTACGGGAGCAGCTGATCCAGTCGGGGTATTTGCAAATTTTGTGGCTGGGATCACTTTTGTCGTACCAATTTCAATCATTTATCACAAATATAAAGGTGATAAAAGTCTTATTTTTGGCTTGATTGCTGGAACGGTTATTATGACAATCGCGATGGGTATCTTAAATTACTTTGTTCTCCTGCCAATTTACAGTGTTATTATGGGCTGGGGTGACATGTCGAGTGTCGTGATGATCGGGACAATATTTGCGGGTGTAATTCCGTTTAATTTAGTTAAAGGCGTCATTGTGTCGTTACTATTTATTCCGCTCTTTGCTAAATTAAAACCTTGGATTAAACAAAAGCATGCAATATTTAATTAAATAAAATTTAAAAGAGCCAGGTGATTCCGATCATCTTTGGCTCTTTTTTACTTTTTAAAAAACTTTACATAAAATTTACTTGAACAGATAAGTAAATAAGCATATACTTATATCAGAAATAATTTTGAAAGGAGAAATAGGATGATTAATACATCGATCGAGATGGAACGAGCGGCACTCATCTTAAAGCTACTCGGTGATAAGACGAGATTAACGATGATGAAGTTGATTGAAAATCACGCTTGTTGTGTGTGTGAATTTGTTGAGATCTTCAAGATGAGTCAGCCGTCAATTAGCCAACATTTAAGGAAATTAAAAGATTTAGGCCTAGTTGAAGAAGAAAGAAATAGTCAATGGACATTTTACTCTGTCGATAAATCAAGTGAGTATTATCCATTTATTAAAACAATTCTTGATCAATTACCTAATCAAGATGAGAAAATAAGAGAGCTCGAAGAAAATGGGACACGAATTGAATGTTGTTAGTGCCCATTTATCTGATAACAAAAAAGAGGTGCGAAGATGACAGATAAACAAACGTCAGAAATTAGTTTTTTTCATAAATATTTAACGGTCTGGGTGATCGCTTGTATGGGAGTAGGTATTTTAATTGGCAAGTACTTCTCTGTGATCCCAGAGTTTTTAGGGAAATTTGAGTATGCAAGTATTTCAATCCCGACAGCAATCTTGATTTGGATTATGATTTATCCGATGATGATGAAGGTTGATTTTCAAAGTATTAAAAATGTTGGTAAAAATCCAAAAGGTCTTTATTTGACTTGGATCATAAATTGGTTGATTAAGCCATTTACAATGTTTGCAATTTCAAGTTTCTTTTTATTTGTTGTATTTAAGCAACTGATTCCAGTTGACATTGCTGATGGCTATTTAGCTGGGGCTGTTTTACTTGGAGCTGCTCCTTGTACAGCGATGGTTTTTGTTTGGAGCCATTTAACAAAAGGAAATCCAGCGTATACGGTCATTCAAGTTGCAACGAATAACTTGATTATCCTGATTGCATTTATACCGATCGTAAAGTTATTGCTCGGTGTAAGTGATGTGACTGTTCCTTGGGATACGCTCATTCTATCTGTTGTGCTTTTTGTAGCTATTCCATTAGCTGGTGGTGTATTAACAAGAATGTTTGTTACAAAAAGAAAAGGACTAAATTATTTTGAAAATGAATTTTTGCCAAAATTTGATGGGATTACAATTGCAGGCTTACTACTCATGTTAGTGCTTTTATTCTCATTTCAAGGTGATGTGATTTTAAATAACCCATTGCATATTCTGTTGATTGCCGTCCCATTGACAATTCAAACATTTCTTATTTTCATAATTGCTTATTTCGCAGCTAAGTTAATGAAATTACCTTTTGATATCGCTGCACCTGCAAGTATGATCGGTGCATCTAACTTCTTTGAGTTATCGGTAGCAGTTGCGATCGCTTTATTCGGGATGCAGTCTCCGGCTGCTTTAGCGACGACTGTCGGTGTCTTAACTGAGGTGCCATTAATGCTATTATTAGTGAAAATTGCGAATAAAACTCAGCATTGGTTTCCTGAAAAATAGATTAAAAGTTCAGTTAAGTAGGTTAGCTTTCCGAAATTAAAATCAGTTATTGGAGGCGTGAGAGAGATGAAAATAGTAATTATTGGGTCTGTTGCTGCAGGAACTTCAGTGGCTGCAAAAGCGCGAAGAAATGATGAAACGGCTGAAATAACGGTATATAATGCAGATCATGATATTTCCTATTCAATTTGTGGTATCCCTTATTTTTTAGGTGGAGAGATTGACGATTTAGCAACGTTAACACCAAGAGATGCTGACTGGTTTAAAAAACGTTACAATGTCGATATTCATACACGTCATGAAGTGACAGCAATTGATTCGAATGCGAAAACAGTCACTGTTAAAAATTTAACAACGCATGAAACGAAAGTGGATCACTATGACACGTTAGTCTTGGCAACAGGTGCATCGCCAAAAGTACCTCAAATTGATGGTGTAGATCAGAGTCACGTATTTCCGGTTCGTAACATTCAAAGTGCAGCAGCTATCGATCAGTATATTACGCTGAATAAATCTGAAAAGGCAACAATTATTGGTGCTGGTTTTATCGGATTGGAAATGGCAGAACAACTGACAGCGCGTGGTTTAGAAGTGACGTTAATTGAGGGTGAAAATCAAGTGATGCCACACTTAGATCGCGATATGGCTTTTAGAATAGCAGAAGAACTGCAGAAAAATAAGCTGACGCTGTTACTCGGAGAGTCGGTCACACAGATTACTAAAAAAACAGTTACAACAAGTAGTGGCAATACGATTGATTCAGACCTCGTTATTTTAGCAACAGGTGTCAAACCAAATACAAAGCTAATAGAGGGTACGGCGATTGCGCGTGGTGAATCCGGTGCAATTAAGGTCAATCAACAGATGCAAACGAACTTACCTAATATTTATGCTGCTGGTGACGCGGCGGAAAGTTTTTCGGTTATAACAGAAAAGCCACTTTATCGTCCATTAGGTTCGACAGCGAATAAGATGGGGCGTATCGCAGGGGATGCGATGACAGGCGGTACTCTGGCACACAGAGGTATACTAGGGACAGGTATTTTAAGGGTATTTGGCTTAACTGTCGGGTACACAGGTTTAACTGAGCAAGAGGCACGTGCTGAAGGCTTTGATATTGAGGTACTCCACAATATTAAGCCGGCAAAAGCGGAATACCTTGGTGGTGCAGAAATGGTCATTAAAGCAATTGCCGACAGACGTACAAAACGCCTACTTGGAGTACAAATTGTTGGTGAAGATGGTGTTGATAAACGGATTGATGTTTTCGTCACGGCACTTTCGTTTAAAGCGAAAGTTGATGATCTCTTCCATCTTGATTTAGCTTACGCACCACCGTTTAGCACGACAAAAGACCCGGTGATGTATACAGGGATGGCGCTCAAAAATGCAATTGATCTGAAAAATAAATTGATCACACCTGAAGAATTAGTGACTAGAATTTCGAATGGTGAGGAGCTCCAAATCATTGATACACGTGCAACGAAGCAGTATGAAGCGTCACGTGTTGATGGTGCGATCAATCTTCCGTTAGCTAAATTGCGTTCAGAAGCAAGTCAACTCAATCCTGCGCTAACAACAGTGACATACTGTAATAAAGGTGTGACTGGTAATGCAGCTCAAAACATTTTAATCAATCAAGGATTTAAAGATGTTTATAATTTATCTGGTGGTAATAAAAACTACCAAAGTTTTAAAAACAGTCAAAACTAAAGCGAGAAACCTGAGTCTATTAAATAATAGGCTCAGGTTTTTTTGGTTAGGAAGAAAATACAACTTGATAAGGAACGTTTGTTCGATTAAAATAAGAGCCACAAGAGATGTTCTTTCAATGTGACTTCTGAGGGGTGAGCTAGCAGATGGATCGAACGATCTTTTTAGTTGATATGCAATCATTTTATGCTTCTGTTGAAAAGGTGAGTCAACCCGAACTACAGAACAAGCCGGTTATCGTAGCGGGAGATCCAAAGCAACGAAGCGGGATTGTTCTGGCAGCTTGTCCACTCGCAAAAACATATGGTGTGAAAACCGCCGAACCACTTTGGCAAGCGAAAGCGAAATGTCCAGAACTTGAAGTTGTTCAGCCACATATGTCGCTCTATTTAAAGATATCCTATCAAATTACCAAGATCCTTGAGCAATATTCAGATTTAGTTGAAGTTTACTCAGTTGATGAACAATTTATTGACGTGACATATACACTCCATTTATTTGAGACGAAAGAGCAGCTGGCGAAGCAGATTCATGATGAAATCGTCGATTCAATCGGAGTCGAATCAAGGATTGGGATCGGTCCAAATAAAGTGTTAGCAAAGATGGCGTGTGACAATTTTGCTAAAAAAAATAGAATGGGAATTGCAGAATTAAATCCTGCTAATCTTGAAAAGTTACTTTGGCCACTTCCGATCGATGCGTTATTTGGTGTCGGTAGTCGGATGAAGGAACATCTGATAAATATGGGTTTACACACAATTGGGAATCTTGCTCAGCACCCAGTCAAGTGGTTGAGGAAACGCTGGGGGATTAACGGTGAAGTCCTTTGGCGACTCGCAAATGGTATCGATCAAAGTCCTGTTGTGCCACGAACTCATCAAACGCAAAAAGCAATTGGACACCATATGACATTACCACGAGATTATGATACGAGGGCTGAGATTTATGTGGTGATTAAAGAGTTGTCGGAAGAAGTGGCTCGCCGGGTGCGAAAGCAAAATTATTTAGGTTTGACTGTTTCTATTCAAGTTCAGAGTAATAACTTTCAGGAAAGGCAAGGCTTTAATCGTCAACTCACTTTAACTGATCCGACTCAATTGGGACGGGTGATCAATCGCGTAGCAAGGTGCTTGTTTGATCAATATTGGACCGGATATCCTGTTCGGGCATTAGGAATTGCTTTGTCGCAGCTGATGCCTAAAGCAGAAAGACAAATGTCATTATTTGATGATCCAACTGATGAAGAACAATTAGCGCGGATTATTGATCAAATCAAAGAGAAATATGGATTGACAGCAATTATGAGTGCCTCTTCGTTATCAAAAGCAGGGCAAGCACGAGTCAGGGCGACAAAAATTGGCGGTCATAACCGTTAGAAGGAGTTATGTTAGATGAAAAATAAGTTAACTGCAGGTTCAAATTTGTTATGGGAGTCAAGTCGAATGATGTTACCAGAGCATAAAGCATTATTACGAGAACACGAAGCAAGTCGAGACAAAAAACAACGCCCAAGCTATGATGAGCAATTTTTAACAGATCTAGTCTATCAAATTGAGACGGCTTTTATTGAGAATAGAATGATCAAATTAACATATTATGAAGATGAAGCGTATCATGAACGGACGGGGAAAATTACAGCTATTAATCGAGAAAGACAACAATTTCAGCTCTCAAGTAAAACAGAAACAGATCGATTTTCTCTGATTGATCTAATTTCAATTGAGTGACAATACGCGTACTTATGTTTAGAAACCAGTGAAAAGTGGTAGATTAAATTAACAGTATGAATAAGAGGTGAGAAAATGAAGCAGTATAAATTTGCTATACTAATAACTACTTTTACATTGATTTTAATTGGTCTGCTTCTGCTTTCTTATCAATCACCTGCGCAAGAAAATGATCAAACGATCACACAAAATCAGGGATATCGTTCGGTCCAAAGTATGGAAAAGTCTGTCGTAATGAAAGAAGATACTGTACAATTAGACCAAGCAATAAAGCAACAAGAACTGACGGAAGATGTTATGCTTGATAAACTGGAAGCATTTATTAATATTTTTCTTCAAGATATTGATCTAGAATATAAGGTAAGGGGGATCTCAACTAAAGCAGAGTTAATCGAGCAGTCGACCGAGATTGTTTCGCAAGAGGCACTTCAACCGTATGTTGATTTTTATTTTGAAGAAGTTGATAATGGACTGTATGTCGTTCCAACAGAATTACCACCATGGTTTGTTCCAGGAAATCCATATGAAATGACACAACTAGACAATGGTAATGTCGTCATTGAGCAAGAAAATGAGATTGAATTATATGGTCGATACCGGGTTCGGATTGAGTTTTCTGCACAGGAAAATTGGCGGATTGTTAAGATTGAGCACCCGCCCGCAAACGGAGAGCGATTAGACCTTATTTGAAAGTAGCGATGAAGATGCACGTTTTTCGAGATTATTATAATAATGAGGTAAAATTGTCATTTGAAAAAGACCCTTTTTCAAATATGCCAATGCATGTACTTGTTATTTGTAAGTATCAGGATAAATGGTTGTTAACAAACCATAAAACACGAGGATTAGAATTTCCTGGTGGGAAAGTAGAACGAAATGAAACAGCGAAGCAAGCGGCTATTCGTGAAGTGAAAGAAGAAACAGGTGCAGAAGTAGCTGATATATATTACGTTGGTCAGTATCATGTCGAGGGCAAGGGTGATCAAGTCGATAAAAATATTTATTATGCCGAGATCAGTGAATTGATTGAACAGCCGACTTATTATGAAACGGATGGACCTGTCTTACTTGAGCAACTACCTAAAAATATCAAACAGAAGCGAAATTTTAGCTTTATTATGAAAGATGATATTGTCAAGCGTAGTATCGAACGGATTAGCAAACAATTTAACAACTAAGCGCCAGCCTGATTAAGGCCGGACGCTTAGTTTTTTAATGGACTTTTTTAAGAAGCCATTTCTCAAAATAGGCAACACCTTGGTACATTAATGCGGCTAATAGTGCGATTAAAACGAGACTATAAAGAACTAAGGTGAAGTTAAAGACTTGAAAGCCATAGACGATTAAATAGCCTAAACCTTTTGATGCGACCAAAAATTCACCGACGATGACACCGACCCAAGACAAGCCAACATTGACTTTAAATGTTGAAATAATTGCGGGTAGTGTAGCTGGAAAAACCGCTTGGGTGAAGTTTTGCCACTTTGTTGAGCCGAAGCTACTTAATACTTTCAGGTAGTTTTGATCAACAGAAGAAAAGCCATTAAAGATCACGAGTGCTGTTACGATTACACAAATAATCGCACCTAGAGTAATAATTGAAATGTATCCAGGACCTAATGTGACAATAATAATTGGTCCTAATGCGACTTTTGGTAATGCATTGAAGACAACAAGATACGGGTCGATAATTTTCGAAAAACGTTCTGAATACCAAAGTAAAAAAGCAAGGATCACACCAATGAATGTACCGATCAGAAAGCCAGCCAATGTTTCGAAAATTGTAATTCGCATATGGAACCAGAGTGAGCCATTGATCAAGTTATCAGCTAAAAGCTTGCTAATTCGAGATGGTGAGCTAAAAATAAGTGGATCGATCCAATTGATTCGGCTACATACTTCCCAAACTACGAAAAAACCAATAAAAATCAGTAGTTGAGCAGATTTAATGATTCGTTTTTCTTTCACCTGACGTTGTAGAAAGTGCTCATAGAGTGGATGGTTCATTTTCTGCTTCAAGTCTCGTCATCTCCTTCCAAATAAAATCAAATAGTTTTTGATATTCTGGATGCTTACGTGCTTTAAACGGAGAAAGTTGCCGAACTTGATCGGGAACATCAATCCGCTGGTAAATACGTCCGGGTTTACGATCCATCAGAAAAATCGTGTCACTCATCGCAATTGCTTCGCCGATATCATGGGTAACTAATAGTGATGTTTTTCGATATTCTTTTAACAGATCAAGAACGAAATCTTCAAGAATTAGCTTTGTTTGATAATCAAGTGCAGAAAAGGGTTCATCAAGGAGAAGGAGTGCTGGTTCCGTCATTAACGTTCTTGCTAAGGCGACACGTTGCCTCATCCCGCCAGACAGCTGATCTGGATAGTTGTCGCTAATATTTGCTAAGCCGATCTTTTCTAACAGATTTTCAGCACGTTGTTGGTCTGTTTTTTTCAGTGTTCCTTGAATCGTTGGTCCAATTAAAACATTCGCTAAAATCGTTTTCCAAGGAAAGAGATAATCTTGTTGAAGCATGTAACCGATTGAGATTTTCTGATCGTTGATTGGTGTGCCATTAAATTTAATTGTCCCTTCGGTTGGCTGAATTAATTGAGCGATAATTGATAGTAGTGTTGACTTCCCACAACCGCTCGGACCTAATAGCGAATTAAAACGTCCTTGCTCAATTTTTAATGTCATCTCATCAAGTGCGTGGGTGACATTTTTTTCACTAAAATAATAATGTGAGATCGACTCTAGTTCTAAATAACTCAATTCAATTCCCCCTCACTGATCGATCACTTCTTCGGCAAAATCGGTATTGACTAAATCTTGATAAGGGATGTCTGCTGGCAGTTCATCTGCTTGGTCCATAATTGCTTTTAAATGCTCCCATGCGGATTCTTCTAGAAGCGGAGTGAGTGCGTATGAGCCTTGTTCTTTATAACGTTCAACAGACTTCGTCAACAAGTCAAGGTCAGTATCTTCAAAAAATGGTTGAACGATTTTTGCAATTTCAATTGGCTCTGCCTCTTGAACATATTGCTGTGCGCGGTAAATCGCCCGGGTAAACTTTAAAATAGTCTCAGGATGCTCTTCGATGAATGTTTCTTTTGCCATAAAGACAGTGTAAGGGACGTGCCCGGATTCTTCACCAAAAGAGGCGACGATTTGTCCGATGCCGTCTTTTTCAAATTGACTAGCAGTCGGTTCAAATAGCTGGACATAATCACCAATGCCACCTAAAAATGATGATGCAATATTGCCGAAATCAATATTTTGAATTAAATCTAATTCGCTATGTGGATCGATCTCGTGTTGCTTTAAGACATATTCACCGACCATTTGGGGCATGCCACCGACACGTTGACCTAAAAATTCAGTTCCGATTAAATCTGTGAATTTAAATGTGTCAGTTGGTTCTCTAGCGACGAGGAAAGTGCCGTCGGTTGCGGTTAGTTGAGCGAAATTAATAATCGGATCGTCTGAGCCTTGGCTGGCAACATAGATCGATGTTTCAGCACCAACTAAACCAATATCAGAGTGGTCGGAGAGTAATGAAATCATCACTTTGTCACCGCCCGCAATCAGTTGTAAATTAACATCTAGTCCTTCTTCTTCAAAGTAGCCAAGTTCGAGTGCGACGTATTGGGGGGCGTAAAAAATACTCCGGGTCACTTCGGCAAGGTTGATTTCTGTTAAATCGTTTGAGCGGGAACAACCAAATAAGAGTAATAAAGGAACTATACTGATTAAACAGTAGCGTTTGATCATATTAATCCATCCTTTTTAAGGTGCTTTTTCTTTAGATTATGCAGAATTACCTAGGTGTGTGTCGGAAGACGTTAATGCAGTGCTTTTTTGTGGGTGATATAGTAGTGGTGAATTGTTCGTCTAAACTTCTGATTTTTTTGTAATCTGTAAGAGTTTTGGTTTGATTTTGTGTTATGATAGAGAACAACCAAAAGGAATTTGGAAATAAAATCGAGAATTTTGAGGAAGAATGAGAAGGGAGATTTGACAGAATGACTGCAAATCGTCGATTATTTACGTCAGAATCGGTAACTGAAGGTCATCCAGATAAGATCTGTGACCAAATATCAGATGCCGTCCTAGATGCAATCTTAAAGGAAGATCCATTAGCTCGTGTCGCTTGCGAGACAACAATAACAACAGGTCTTGTCCTAGTCTCAGGTGAGATTACGACATCAACATATGTTGATATACCGAAAATTGTTAGACAAACGGTTAAGGAGATTGGCTATGTCGATTCAGCATTTGGTTTCGATTATGAAACGTGTGCTGTACTAACTGCAATTGATGAACAATCTCGTGATATTGCTGAAAGTGTAGACCTCTCGCTGGAAGCTCGTCAAGGCTTGATGAGCGAAGAAGAAATCGAAGCAATTGGTGCTGGTGACCAAGGTCTTATGTTTGGCTATGCTACAAATGAGACGGCTGAATACATGCCATTACCGATTTCATTAGCCCATCAACTTGCTAAACGACTAACTGACGTGCGTAAAAATGAGTCGTTACCTTATCTGCGTCCAGATGGTAAAACGCAGGTAACGATTGAATATGATCAAAATAATCAACCTGTTCGGATTGATACGATTGTTATTTCAACTCAACATGATGCTGAAGTAACTTTAGAGCAGATCCAAGCAGATATGAGAGAGTATGTCATTAAAGCTGTTGTTCCAACTGAGCTTTTAGACGATGATACAAAATATATTATTAACCCGTCAGGTCGCTTTGTCATCGGTGGACCACAAGGTGACGTCGGCTTAACAGGGCGAAAAATTATCGTCGATACGTATGGTGGCTATGCCCGTCATGGTGGCGGTGCTTTTAGTGGGAAAGATGCAACCAAAGTCGATCGCTCAGCTTCATATGCTGCACGTTATGTTGCTAAAAATATTGTCGCAGCAGGGCTTGCGGATAGCTGTGAAGTTCAATTAGCTTATGCGATTGGCGTGGCAGATCCCGTTTCGATTTCAATTGATACATTTGGAACAGGTAAGGTAAATGAAGCAACCCTCGTTAAAGCGGTTCGAGCCTTATTTGATTTACGTCCGGCGGGCATTATTAACATGTTAGAATTGCGCCAACCTATTTTCAAACGAACAGCAGCATATGGTCATTTTGGCCGAACAGATTATCAATTCCCGTGGGAACGATTAGATAAAGTCGAAGCAATTAAAAACTTTATTGCTGAAAAATAATCGGACGAATTAGATAATAAATGGAGTGAAAAAGATGAATGAACAGGACTATCGATCGGCACTTCGCTTAGCTAAAACAGGGATCAAAAGAACGATTCCGGCTGCTAATCAAGAACTGTCATATTGGTTAAGTCGAGCAAAGCAAATTCCAAACCCCCACCTTCGTAAGCAGGCAGTGGAGAGTATTGAATCAAAAGCTTTTCACGCACAAGGTGGTGGCATTTATGCGATGTTAGCTGGCGACAAATGGCGTGAGGCAATGACGTTTATTGTTGCTTACCAAACGATCAGTGATTATTTAGACAACCTCTGTGATCGAAGTGATTCATTAGATCCGATCGATTTTCGTTCATTGCATCAATCGATGTTAGTGATTTTTAACCTTTCTACTGAAAAAGAGAATTACTACCAGTATCGTGGTGATCAAGATGATGGAGGTTATTTAGCAGAGCTTGTCGAGGTTTGCCAAAAGCAATTGCGACAGCTAACAAACTACACTGCAATTAAAGAGGATTTAATTAAGCTCGCATCAAAATATATTGATTTACAAGTTGATAAACACGTCGTTCCAGACGAACGTGTCGAACGCTTAATTAAACAGTTTGAAAAAAGTGAACTGACTGACTCATCAATTACTTGGTATGAATATGCCGCAGCAACAGGTTCAACGTTAGCGATTTTTTGCTTAGTAAGCTATGCTCATCGACAAGTGGGATTAACTCAAGCTGAAAGTCATCAAATTTATCAAAGTTATTTTCCGTACGTTCAAGGTTTACATATTTTGTTGGACTATTTAATTGATCAAGTAGAGGACAAAAGAGAAGGTGATCTAAATTTTTGTTCCTACTATCCAAATGATGAAAAAATGACCGAACGACTCATTTATTTTATCAACCAAAGTGAACAAGCGATTCGGGGTTTACCAGATCAACATTTCCATCATTATATTTATCAAGGCTTGCTTGCTCTCTACTTAAAAGATCCAAAAGTGAACCAAATAAAAAATAGTAAGCAAATTAAAAGAGCATTGTTAAAAGCAGGTGGTGCTCGGACACGATTTTTCCATTTTGGGCTTCACTTAATTGATTTAGATCTAAAAAAGACAGATCAAGTTTTCTAACTCAATCTGTCTTTTTCTTTTCAACCGCTAAAACAAATGGTGGATTGTTTTTTTGATTAATGAATCCATAACGAAGAACATTAAAGTACTGTTGATCAAATTCAGTGAAATAATCTAACAGAGCATTTTTTTCTTCTTCACCACCGGGATGACCGTGATAAACGACACAAACAAGAATCCCACCTTGCTTTAACCGAGCGATAATTTGTTGAATCGCTCCAATTGTATGCCCAGGCTTAGTAATGACTGTTTTATCGCTTCCGGGTAAATAGCCAAGATTAAAAATCGCTGCTGTAATTTGTTGGTCAACGTATTGGCTAATTTGGTCATGGCTATCATGAATTAATTCAACATTTGATACCGATTCTGTGACTAACCGGTTTTTAGTGTTCGCGATTGCTTCAGCCTGAATATCGAATGCATAGACTTTACCTGCTTCACCTACTGCTCGACTGAGCATGATGGTATCGTGGCCATTACCACACGTAGCATCAATCACATGATCGCCAGGTTTAACAACTTGTTCAATTAAGTGATGGGCAAATGGAATTACGCGTTTTAACATGATCGAACTCCTTCACAAAATAAATTCTTCACGCTATTTTATCATAAGAAAATCGAATCCGCACGAGTCAGTTTTAACGATTGGACTTAGATTGCTTGACAAATAGGAGCTATTTCACTAAAATACTGTTAAAATATGAAGAACGACGATGAGAAGGAATAGTAATCAATTGTTCAAGCTAATTAGAGAGGTAACGGTTGCTGGAAGTTACCCTTGACGATGATGAACTCACCTTTTATGTTGCGATTGTGAAATAAAGTAGTGATCGCCGTATTCTGCGTTAAAGAAAACGAAGTGAACATGATTAACAATGTTAATTTTGGGTGGTACCGCGGGAAAAAAAGTTCTCGTCCCAGTTTTGGGATGAGGACTTTTTATTTTTACGAACTGACGTTCTAAAAATGATGATTAGAAATAAGGGAGGCACACGATCATGGCTTATGATCATAAGAAAGTTGAAACAAAATGGAATCAATATTGGCTTAAGAATAAGACATTTAAAACAGATGCAAGCTCAAACAAGAAGAAATTTTATGCGTTAGATATGTTCCCATATCCTTCAGGTTCTGGCTTACATGTAGGACATCCAGAAGGTTACACAGCGACAGATATTTTATCACGGATGAAGCGGATGCAGGGGTATGAAGTTCTTCATCCAATGGGTTGGGATGCTTTCGGTTTACCGGCAGAGCAATATGCCTTAGATACAGGAAATGATCCAGCAGAATTTACCGATAAAAATATTGATACATTTAGACGCCAAATTCAAGATCTTGGTTTTTCATATGATTGGGATCGTGAAATGAGTACGACTGATCCAGATTATTATAAATGGACACAGTGGATTTTCTTAAAATTATATGAAAAAGGCTTAGCTTATATTGATGAAGTACCTGTTAACTGGTGTCCAGCCTTGGGAACAGTGCTAGCAAATGAAGAAGTGATTGACGGCTTAAGTGAGCGTGGTGGTCATCCAGTTGAAAGAAAGCCAATGAAACAGTGGATGCTTCGAATTACTGCATATGCAGACCGCCTATTAGAAGATCTAGATGAACTTGATTGGCCAGAGAGCATTAAAGAAATGCAACGCAACTGGATCGGCCGATCTGAAGGTGCAAATGTTACTTTTGAAGTAGCTGGACAAGATGAGTCATTCACTGTCTTCACAACTAGACCTGACACATTATTTGGCGCAACTTATGCTGTGTTAGCACCAGAACATAAGCTAGTTGAAAAAATTACAACAGCAGACCAAAAAGAACACGTGTCAGCATATATTGAAAAGAACAAATCGAAAAGTGATTTAGAACGAACAGATTTAGCTAAAGAAAAAACCGGTGTATTCACAGGTGCTTATGCGATTAATCCAATTAATAATCAGGAAATTCCAATTTGGATTGCTGACTATGTTCTAGCTAGTTATGGAACAGGAGCGATTATGTCTGTACCTGCACATGACCAGCGCGACTATGATTTTGCAAAAACATATAACTTAGCTATTATTCCAGTGCTTGAAGGTGGCGATATTGAAAAAGAAGCCTTTACTGAAGATGGAAAGCACATCAACTCAGGCTTTTTAGATGGTTTAAATAAAGACGACGGCATTAAAAAAGCGATTGATTGGTTAGAAAAAGAAGGTAAAGGTGAACGGCAAGTAACCTATCGCTTGCGTGACTGGTTATTTAGTCGTCAACGTTACTGGGGCGAACCGATCCCAATTATTCATTGGGAAGATGGAACGACAACGGGTGTTGATGAAAGCGAATTGCCAGTAATCTTACCAAAAACAACTGAAATTAAACCATCTGGCACCGGTGAATCACCACTAGCAAATATTGAAGATTGGGTGAATGTGACCGATCCAAAAACAGGTATGAAAGGTCGTAGAGAAACAAATACAATGCCGCAATGGGCAGGTAGTAGTTGGTACTACTTACGTTTTATTGACCCAACAAATTCAGACCATCTTGCAGATAAAGATTTATTGAACGAATGGTTACCAGTTGATGTCTACATCGGTGGTGCAGAACACGCTGTATTACACTTGTTATATGCGCGATTCTGGCACAAGTTCCTCTATGATATCGGTGTCGTACCAACAAAAGAACCATTCCAAAAGTTATTTAACCAAGGGATGATCCTCGGTGAAAATAATGAGAAGATGAGTAAGTCGAAAGGTAATGTCGTCAATCCAGATGATATTGTCAGAAGCCACGGAGCCGATACGTTAAGACTTTATGAAATGTTTATGGGTCCACTCGACGCTTCAATTGCATGGTCAGAAACAGGCCTAGACGGTGCCCGTCGATTCTTAGATCGTGTCTGGCGTTTGTTTATCAATGAAGAAACAGAAGCATTATCGGCAAAAATTGTTAAACAAGTCGCAGAAGACAAATTAGAAAAAGTTTATCACGAGACAGTTAAACAAGTTACCGAAAATTATCAGGATCTAAAGTTTAATACTGCGATATCACAAATGATGGTTTTTATTAATGAAGCGTATAAAACTGATCAGATCTTAACAGCATATGTTGAAGGCTTTGTTAAGCTACTTTCACCAATTGCGCCATTTATTGCAGAAGAACTGTGGTGTAAGTTAGGTTATGACGAAACAATCGCATTTGAAAGCTGGCCAATATACGATGAAACAAAACTTGAAGAAAATGAAGTCGAGATTGTCGTGCAAATTTTAGGCAAAAATAGAGCGAGAATGATGGTTGATAAAGATGTAACAAGGGAAGAACTTGAGAAACTTGCATTAGAACATGAAGCAATTAAAGAAAGAATCGCTGATAAAACAGTTCGAAAAGTAATTGTTGTTCCAGGGAAACTTGTTAATATCGTTGCTAATTAAAGACCTTATTACCAAATTAAGCGATCAGTTATCTAAACTGATCGCTTAATTTTTCTGATCTTTTTTAAAAAAGTGCTTGACATTTGAATTGAAAATGCGTAAACTATTTTCTGTTGCCAATAAATCTGTCGGCTCAAACAAAGGAAGACTTGGTAGTTGACAAGGTGATTGACGACGTGCTATAATTACTATGCTGTCGACAAGAAACGACAGTACTAATTGATCTTTGAAAACTGAATCCAAACAACCAAAGAAGTTAAGAAAAGAAGTAAACAGAAGCTAGTGCTTCAA
>NZ_BAABDL010000068.1:0-1388 GCF_039539605.1 Amphibacillus indicireducens
GAGCACAAGCATACTGCAAGGTGTCAGATCGATAGATTTTACCATTATCCGCATAGATAATAGTTGGCTTCCCACGCCTAATCAAAGCTTCTCTTGTTACCTCTCGTAACCCATCAAACTTCTCCGAAGTGAAAAATTGTCCATAAGGGACAAGTCTTGAACAGTCATCAATATAGGCAATCAAAAATGTTTTCTTCATTTTTCCACTGATTGGAATATAGGGGCCGTGTGATAAATCAGCTTGCCACAAAACATTGACTTGATCGTAGGCAAAACGTTTCCGTTCTTTTTCAGAATGATAGCTCATATGATGACGTCCAGCGAGCTTGTGTTTTTTTAATAAACGATTTATAGTGGAATAAGATATTTGATTTTTTGTTATCTCTCCACGCTCAATCAGTTGATCATAAAATACGCTGACTGGCATGTGGAGGGATTTTTTTCTTATCTCCAAGATATGATCCTTATCCTCCGACGAAAGCTTTCTGGCATCGCCACGATCGGATCGTCTTTTAGGTTTTAACGTGTCAAATCCATTTCTTCGATAGTTTAAAAGCCATCCTTCTATGGTCTTGGCTGCCACTTTTCGTTCCCCATAATAGGGAATATCATGTGTTTTTCCTTCGATTCTTTCAAAATATTCTTTTGGTTGAACTTGTCCATTTAAAAGCGGAGCTATCAACCC
The DNA here is from genome assembly GCF_039539605.1 of Amphibacillus indicireducens. Lineage (NCBI taxonomy): Bacteria > Bacillati > Bacillota > Bacilli > Caryophanales > Bacillaceae > Amphibacillus > Amphibacillus indicireducens. Next base: position 686 of record NZ_BAABDL010000068.1, read on the forward strand.
ATAGCGAAATAAAGCAATTTCCTCCCGTGATTTTTCATTCATTGAATTTTCCTCCTTTTAATAGAAGGACAACCGGTTATCCATTACTTTTATTCTACTTTTCCTGACAATAGATTCATAGGCAATTTTTATGTGGGAACAATTATATTTATTTCATGCGATGAATATGGTAAAATTAATTTGCCCATAAAATATGATGATAAGTGACCCCAGCTCCTTCGAAAGAAGGAAGATTCGTCAAAATCTCGGATCCTTTTCACATGTTTTAGGGCTTCTTTTTTTACATCTTTTGAAAACCCCAATTGGTAGTTTAATTCGTTGAAAAAGGTGTGTAGCCAGTGGATATTTTTATAGAAACGCTTTAAATGCTGAGCTAATTGTTGTCGGCTTCCATTTACCTTTTTCCGCTTTAAGGCACGATCCAACCGATCCACTATTGTATGTAATGTATGTTGGAAGTAAGGAATAAGAAAGCTGGGTAGAATTGAAATACTCACCTTACAAGACAAACACCTGAAACGACAAATAGGAATATAAAATTCCTTGTCCTCCTTTAACCCATATCGAAAATAAAACCCATTCCTATGTAAGTTCCCTTGCGAAATACAGCCACAACCCGGACAACGTTCGAATATTGGAAAGCAATTCTTTTTTCCACGTGCATTGTATTCTTCAATTTCAATTTTAAAGTCGTGTAAAATGA
>NZ_BAABDL010000068.1:1443-12255 GCF_039539605.1 Amphibacillus indicireducens
GAAAGTACAGTCTTTAATCTGGAAGAATGTAAACAAAGCGAGCTGTTTTTCGAGGGAATAAAGTGCTTCTTTACAGTAATTTTAAACGATTCCAACTTGTTACCTTTTGTTTAATTAACGGTGGAAAAATAAGACCACTCTATCTGTTAGTACCACATATTCCTCTTTTTGTCATAAAACGACGGACTTGAAGAAGTGGGATGGCGTGGTCTGATTCATCCTGAGCAAGAGAAGAAATTACCTCCAATTCTTAGCGCCTTAATTATAGGTGTTGTATGGAGTTTTTGGCATTTGCCTTTTTTATTATCGGGACTTATTAATATAAATTCCTAAAATCCCCTCCGTTTACTGTAAACGTTATTGCTACCCCATTTACCATTACAACATTCTCCATAATAAGAGAAGTGCTTTTTTGTGTATAATCGCACACTACTAATTAAACAGTATACGTGGGATTTTTGTAACCAATGAGTTATTGATATTAATTTTATCGCTCACAGTATTTTCCGTTTCCCTTTTTTATAAAATCTATAAATGGAATGAATTTCATAATGACTTAATTGGCTATAAAACACGAACAATTGAGTTACAGGTAACGCGGTGATTTCCACTCTAGGCGGACGCTTTCCGCGGGATCCGCCTCGGGCGCACAGGATGTGGGTCAGTTAGACGTCGCCACATGGACGTGGCGCTCTTAGTCTAACATTCCTTAATTGTCTCACTGGATCTTCGGACACGATCTGTTCCCGCTGGAGTCGCCGCCTGCCGTTTCAATCACTTGATTAGGCTTCTGTATTTACGTATGATATTGTGTTTTTATTCGTAATTGTTCGTATTCTTAATTAGATTTTTGTATTATGAAATTGACTCAATGAAATTACTTTATCGACTTCTACTTCTTTGACCAGCAAGATTCTTAAATTAATAGGTTATTTATTATTAATGCCACAAGTTTGATCGCTAGGAAACACAAGTGTATTTTCCAGCCTATTCACTTGTGTTTTTATTTTCCTTCATAAACAACTCGAACGATGTTAAATATTATCAAATCCACAAAGGTGCTGTCTTTTTACTAATTGTGATAGACTAGTCTAGAGAAAGATAGAGAAGGGGAGCAACAATGAGTGTTTTTCGAGATTTAAGAAAATATAATGGATTACTCGCACTCGTATTTTTCCTTACGTTAGGAAATACGTTTGGTGAATTGTTTTTACCGCGATTACTCGCATTAATCGTAGACAACGGAATCGCAGTAGAGGACGTCCAATATGTCCTCAAAATCGGAGGAATCATGCTGGTTGTTACGCTATTTACGATCGTTGTGCGTGGTTCAGCTTCTTACTATTCTGCAAAAGCTGCCCTAGCTTATTCCCGCGATTTACGGAAGCGAATTTTTAATAAAGTGAATCATATGACGTTTGATGAAACAGAAGCATTCGGTATTTCATCGCTCATTACCCGAACGACGAATGATGTCGGTCATATCGAGCAGTTTGTCTTACTAATGATGCGTCCATTATTACGGGCGCCACTCCAATTTATCGGTGGCCTAATTATGGCATATTTAACACATCCTCGTTTGACCGGGATTGTGCTAATTAGTATGCCGATTATTTTTGTGCTGATTTATTTTGTGATTCGAGTGGTAATTCCTTATTTCCCAATACTTCAGAAAGCTTTGGATCGAGTCAATCTCTTATTGCGTCAACGATTGACAGGGTTAAAGGTGATTCGAGCTTTTTCAAGAGATAAACAAGAAGAAGCATCTTTTGAAGAGGCGAATGATGAATACTATCAATTATCGATGAAGATTAATAATACGATGAGTACAGTCCAACCGTTATTAACTTTTGTTGTAGGTGTGACTACGGTTATTGCGGTTTATTTTGGTGCGCAGTTTATTATTGATGGCTCGATGAATATTGGTGAGTTACTCGCATTTATTCAGTATACCGCCCAGGTAATGACAGGGTTAGTGATGCTATCAAGGATGTTGACGATTATTCCGCGGACATCAACGTCGATTGCTCGTGTCCAAGAGGTGATCGAATATCCATCGCGTAAAGTTGGTGGATCAGCAAGGTTAACAGGGTCAACGCATTCAATTGAAGCGAAGGATCTGACGTTTTATTATCCTGGTGCAAATTTGCCTGCATTAGAGAAAATTAATTTCTCCTTAAAAACTGGGGAAGTACTTGGAATTATCGGGGGCACTGGTTCTGGTAAATCGACTTTCCTAAAGTTACTGATGCAGTTCTATGATCCAACTGAAGGTGAGTTATTAATTAACGGTCAACAAATCAATCAGCTTCACACGGAGGATGTGCGTCGCCGGATGAGTTATGTGCCACAGCAAAACTTCTTCTTCTCTGAGTCAGTGCGCGGTAATATGCAGTATAGCAATCCTGATATTTCGGACGAGCAGATACTTAACGATTTAACGGTAGCAAAGGCACGAGAATTTTTGCCGGAAGAGGATACGCTCGGGACGAAAGTTGTTCGAGGTGGTGCGAATTTCTCTGGTGGGCAAAGACAGCGCCTTGCGATTACAAGGGCATTGGCTCGTGATGCAAATGTGTATATTTTTGATGATTCGTTTTCTGCGTTAGATTATCGGACGGATTATGAGATTAGGCAGGCGCTTGAGGATCGGTTGAAAGGTGCGATGACGATTATTGTTGCCCAGCGTGTGGCGACGATTCGTCATGCGGATAAGATTCTTGTTTTAGAAGATGGGAAGGTTCAAGGTTATGGCAGTCATGATGAGTTGTTGGCTGATCATCCTGTCTACCGTGAAATTGCGGTCTCACAAGGGGAAGCGGAGGTGAGCAGATGATGCGAGAAAAACAAAAAAAATTTGGGTCGTTAAGGCGACTATTGAATTATTTAGGTAGATATAAAGCCGTTTTAATTATCTCGCTTGTGTTCACTGTAATTGTGACAGCTGTACAAGTCTTTACCCCTGTTGTGTTAGGGAGGATTCTGAATCATTTACAAATCGCATTTAGAGACAATGTCCCTGTTGATCTTCAGTTGATTTTGCGGATTGTGATGTTACTAATCGGGATGTATCTTGTGTTGGCTCTTGCTGATATTGTTAAGGAGCGCACGCTCGTTTATTTATCTCAACGATTGGTTAAAGATCTTCGCTCAGAAGTATCTGTGAAAATTAAAAAGGTGCCACTGAAGTATTTTGATCATCAGTCGACGGGTGATTTGATCAGTCGAATGACGAATGATATTGATAAAATGGGTCACAACATTCAAATTAGTGTCAGTCAGATGTTTGCGAGTTTAATGCTTGTGATTGGGATTTTAATGATGATGGTGACGATTAGTTGGATCTTGTCGCTTGCGTTCTTACTGACTGTTCCTTTGAGTTTCTTTGCGACCCGCTTTATTACGAGTCGTTCGCGACATTTTTTCCAAGAAAAATCACGTGGCTTAGGTCAGATGGTTGGTTTTGTTGAGGAAAACTTCACTGGAACAGATTTAATTAAAGCGTTTAGTTATGAAAAGCAGTCAGATGAGGATTTCGGTCAGATTAATGATCATCTCTATGAAGTTTCTTGGCGAGCAAGTTTTATGTCAGGTGTGCTTCTGCCTGTGATGACGTTTATTGGTAATCTTGCTTACGTTACGATCGCGATTATCGGAAGTATTCTTGTTATTTCAGGGAGCATTTTAATTGGGGACGTGCTTGCGTTTCTCCAGTATTCGCAAAACATTCGCCGTCCGATTGAGGTCATTGCAGAAATGGCGAATCAACTCCAAGAAACATTAGCGTCAGCTGAACGTGTTTTTCAGTTTTTAGATGCACCGGAAGAAGTCGAAAATTACCAAAATCAGCTTGTTGCACCGATTGACACAATTGTCTTTGATCAGGTCAACTTTGCTTATGAGCGAGATAAGCCGGTCATTAAGAATCTTAATTTACATGTTAAACGAAATGAAACAGTTGCGATTGTTGGGCATACAGGTGCGGGAAAATCGACAATCATTAATTTATTAATGCGTTTTTATGATGTATCTGCTGGTCAGATTTTGATTAATGATACTGATATACGTCATGTTTCAAGAGAGAATCTCCGTGCCTTTTTCGGAATGGTGTTACAAGATACGTGGCTGATTCAGGGTACAATTTTTGAGAATATTCGTTACGGTAATCTCAAGGCATCGAAAGAAGCGGTGATTGAAGCGGCTAAACAAGCCCATGCTCATCACTTTATTTCTTCACTTCCGGATGGCTATGAGACACTGATCAACGAAGAAGGCAATAATTTATCGCAAGGGCAAAGACAATTAATTACGATTGCGCGTGCGTTTGTCAGTGATCCTGATATTTTAATTTTGGATGAAGCGACGTCTTCTGTTGATACGCGTACGGAACGAATGATTCAAAGTGCGATGTCAAACTTAATGGACGGGCGAACAAACTTTGTGATTGCGCACAGGTTGTCAACGATTGTTGATGCAGATGTTATTTTAGTGATGGATAAGGGGCATATCGTTGAACAAGGTAGCCACGATGAGTTGCTGAAACAGAATGGTGCGTATGCTGAGTTATATCAGAGTCAGTTTATCGATTAAAGGGTTGGGAGAAGGCATGGATTTGTCTGCCTGCTTTAATCTTTTGTTTGTCGACTTAGAGAGGAGAATCAAGGTGGGGCGTATTTTGGATGAGCATTTAATCTACGAGGTATTATCAGTTGTTGAGGAGATTCCAGCAGGAAAAGTAGCAACATATGGACAAATTGCTCGATTGATTGGTCGAGACAAAAATGCTCGGCTCGTTGGACGCGTGATGAGCATGGCTGAATATTATGGGAGCTACCCATGCCATCGAGTCGTCAATCATGCAGGGAGACTAGTGCCGGGTTGGAAAGAGCAGAGAGCCTTACTTGAAGCTGAAAACGTACCGATGAAAAATGAAAACCACGTGAACATTAAGGCTTGTCAATGGGCTGATTAGTAGTAGAAAACTGATTTTTCATTTTAAAATCGGCTATGCTAATCAGATAACCAAGCAATCCAATAGGCTTATCAAGCTATAAGTAGTAGAATAAAGTTAAGTATTATCTTAGGAGGCGTGAAACGATGGCAAAATACGAATTACCAAACGTATGGCAGTGGGAAGATGAGAATTCAAACAGAAGCGGCAATCGTCCGACAGCGGGTGCGCGTTTTGAACAGACACTACCGGTAGGCGAGGCACCATTTCAACTTTATTCACTCGGAACGCCGAATGGAATTAAAGTGACGATCATGCTTGAAGAGTTAAAAGCATTGGGTGTTGAGGATGCAGACTATGATGTGTATTTAGTTCATATTGGCGAAGGTGATCAATTCGGTTCAGATTTTGTTGACATTAATCCAAACTCGAAGATTCCAGCACTCGTTGATCAAAGCCAAAATCCACGTGTTGATATTTTTGAATCAGGTTCAATCCTGCTTTATTTAGCTGAAAAATTTAATAAGTTAATCCCTGCAGATATTCATGGCCGAACAGAAACGTTAAATTGGCTATTTTGGCAAATTGGTTCAGGACCTTATGTCGGTGGAGGGTTTGGACACTTTTTCGCCTATGCACCGGAACCAATGAAATATCCGATCGATCGGTTTACGATGGAAACGAAACGTCAATTAGATTTACTTGATCAAACGTTGGCCAAGCGTCCATATGTAGCTGGTGATACGTATACGATTGCAGATATCGCGATTTGGTCATGGTACGGTCGTTTAGCTTTAGGTGATCTCTATGAAGGATCGGATAAATTCTTAAATATCAAAGAATATTCGAACCTGATTGAATGGTCAGAACGGATTGCAGACAGACCAGCTGTTAAGAAAGGGTTGGAAGTAGAGTATTTGTCAATTGATGAGGAAACAGATTAACATAATTTGTTTATCGAAAAGAATTAAAAGACCTCTTAAACATAATCTAATGTTTAAGAGGTCTTTTGATGTTTAAAAGCAATTTATAACGAGTATTATAAAGAATAGGAGAAGCAAGTTACGATCAATTTTTAACCCCCAAATAAAAGTGAAAAATAGTTATATTCTTTTCGATAAAATCGCTGTATAATAGCTTTGTATTTTAACACGTTTAACAAGGAGATCGACATGAAAAATGAGTCTATTATTCAATTTAACAACGTAACGAAACAGTTTGATGATGAGACGATTATTATAGATAATGTCAGTTTTGAGCTAGAACGGGGGAATTTTTATACCTTGCTTGGTCCATCAGGATGTGGGAAAACAACGATTCTCCGCTTAATTGCTGGATTTATTGAACCGACTGAAGGTCAGATTTTATTTGATGGCAAGAAAATTAACCATATCCCGGCACATAAGCGTCAGGTCAATACGGTGTTTCAGGACTATGCTTTGTTCCCACATTTAGATGTATTTGAGAATGTCGCATTTGGTTTACGAATTAAGAAGCTCAAAGAAGCCGTGATTAAGCAAAAGGTGAAAGAAGCACTCACATTTGTTAACTTAGACGGTTTTGAAAATCGTGAAATTAGTGAATTATCCGGTGGTCAGAAGCAACGTGTTGCGATTGCACGTGCAATTGTTAATGAACCTGAAGTGATTTTGTTAGACGAGCCATTGTCGGCGTTAGATTTAAAGTTACGGACGCAAATGCAGTATGAGCTTCGAGAAATTCAACGCCGCCTCGGGATTACGTTTGTTTTCGTTACCCACGATCAAGAAGAGGCACTCGCAATGTCCGATGAAATTTTTGTCATTAGTCAAGGAAAAATCCAACAAAGTGGGACGCCGATTGATATTTATGATGAACCAATTAACCGTTTTGTTGCTGATTTTATTGGTGAATCAAATATTATTGAAGGGAAAATGATTGAAGACTTTGTTGTTGAGTTTGCAGGTAAACACTTTGAATGTGTCGATGGTGGGATGAACCCAAATGAGCCAGTTGAAATTGTCATACGTCCAGAGGATTTAGAAGTTAAACCAGCAGGTGAAGGAAAGTTAAACGTAACGGTTATCTCAAGACTATTTAGAGGTGTCCATTATGAAGCACAGTGTCGTGATCCAGAGGGCAATGAATGGCTCGTGCATACGACGAAAAAAATTCAAGTCGACGACAAAATTGGACTAGACTTTGATTCGGGTGATATTCATGTCATGCGCTTTAATGAGTTAGAAGAAGACTTTGATCGCCGGATTGAAGAGTATACGGAGGATGAGGCAATTGAATAAAAAAGTCATTCGTAACTTGTATATGGCTCCCTATGCTGTCTGGATTCTGATCTTTGTTGTTGCACCAATTTTACTGTTGCTCTATTATTCATTCTTTGATCTTCATGGGGAATTTTCGCTTGTTAATTATCAACGCTTTTTCACACCAGTTTATTTAAAATTAACGATTAGTTCGTTTTGGTATGCAGCTTTGATTACGCTGATCTCATTGCTCATTTCATACCCAACGGCTTATTTCTTGTCAAAAACAAAACATAAGCAATTGTGGTTATTGCTAATTATTGTGCCTTCATGGGTTAATTTATTATTAAAAGCTTATGCCTTTATTGGTATCTTTGGCGCGTATGGTGCAGCGAACAATTTTCTTGAGTGGATTGGCTTTGGCTCTAGACAACTATTATTTACCGACTTTAGTTTTGTCTTTGTTGCGGTTTATATTTTTGTACCATTTATGATCTTGCCAATCTTTAATGCAATCAATGGTCTAAATCCAGCTTTAATTGATGCATCAAATGATCTCGGTGCATCAAAAAGCACAACATTTAGACGTGTTATTTTACCGTTGACACTTGAAGGTGTGAAGATTGGCTGTCAAGTTGTTTTTATCCCATCATTATCATTATTCATGCTCACACGCTTGATTGCAGGAAACCGCGTGATTACACTTGGGACTGCGATTGAACAGCATTTTCTTGTTACTCAAGATTGGGGAATGGGTTCAACGATTGCTATCTTCTTAATTCTAATTATGTTTGTTATTATTCGTCTAACTGGGTTTAGAAAGAGAGGTGCGTAAGATGCAAGCAAAAGTTTCACCAGCAGCAAAAATCTTTTTAATGGTTGTGATCTTAATTCTTTATGCACCAATCTTTTACCTCGTCATCTACTCATTTAATAGTGGGGGTTCGATGAGTGGTTTTGAAGGATTCACGCTTGACTGGTATCGTGAGTTACTCGGCGATACACGCTTGTTAATCATTGTCTTGAACACATTAGTGATCGCTTTATTATCAGCATTATTTGCAACGATTTTTGGTACGTTGGGTGCGATTTGGATTTATAATTTAAAAAGAGCTAAAAATACAGTTATCGGCTTAAATAATGTGCTGATGGTCAGTCCAGATGTGATTATCGGTGCTTCATTTTTAATTTTATTTACGATTGCTGGTATCCGTTTAGGTTTTTATTCGGTATTATTATCGCATATTGCCTTTAGTATTCCGATTGTCGTCCTAATGGTTTTACCGAAGTTAAGTGAGATGAACCCAACCTTAATTGATGCGGCTAAAGATTTAGGCGCAACGAGATGGGGTGTACTTACAAAAGTCATTATTCCATATATTACGCCAGGAATTTTTGCTGGATTTTTTATGGCTTTGACCTATTCGCTCGATGACTTTGCAGTGACCTTCTTTGTCACGGGGAATGGTTTTTCAACATTATCAATCGAAATTTACTCAATGGCACGTCAAGGGATCTCATTACACATTAATGCATTATCAACATTGTTATTTTTCTTTACGCTTATCCTTGTCGGGATTTACTATATTATTTCCCAACGGGGTGGCATTAGGTTGGGAGGGCTAAGACGATGAAAAAAGTTATGACAGGATTTATCGCCATCGTTCTTGTCTCGATTTTGATCCTTGTGACGATTAATCGTTTAAACCTCTCACAAGGCTACTCAGGTGCAGACACCTTAACGGTATTTAACTGGGGCGAGTATATTGACATGGATCTCGTAAGCCAGTTTGAAGATGAAACAGGCATCACTGTTATTTATGAAACGTTTGATTCAAACGAAGCGATGTTAACAAAAATTCAGCAAGGTGGAACGACTTATGATATTGCGGTTCCATCGGAGTATATGATTGAAAAAATGTTAGAAGAAGACTTACTTATTCCTTTAGAGCATGAAAAATTACCGAATCTAGATAACATTGATGGACGTTTTATGGATTTACCATTTGATATAGGGAATCAATACTCTGTCCCCTATTTTTGGGGAACCGTTGGGATTCTCTTCAATCCAGAACTCTTACCTGACAAAACATTTACTAGCTGGGATGATTTATGGGATTCAGATTTAGAGAATGGTATTTTACTGATTGACGGTGCCCGTGAGGTAATCGGGATGGGCTTAAATTCTCTAGGTTATTCGCTTAATGATACCGATCGTGAGCATTTAGGAGAGGCACTAGAGAAACTCAATCAACTCACGCCAAATGTAAAAGCAATTGTCGGAGACGAAAACAAATTATTAATGGCAAACAATGAAGCGGCAGTGTCACTTGCTTGGTCTGGCGATGCGCGAGATATTATGTGGGAAAATGAAGCATTGACCTATGTCGTTCCAGAAGAAGGCTCGAATCTCTGGTTTGACAATATGGTGATTCCCAAAACAGCGGATAATATCGAAGGCGCTCATGCATTTATCAACTTTATGCTCGATGCTGAAATTGCCGCGCTAAACACCGAATACGTGAGCTACTCAACGCCAAACCAAGCAGCTTTACCACTGTTACCTGCAGAAATGGTGGAAGACGAACGTTTTTATCCATCAGCTGAGTTAACTGAACGTCTAGAAGTTTACGAAAATCTAGGACGAGAGATGTTAGGCCTTTACAATGAGTTATTTTTACAATTCAAAATGCATCGAAATTAATTATGAAGATTTAACAGCTGACGATTAAGTAGCTGATAGACTCGAACAGAATTTAATAAATAAAAGGGTAAACAATAACTAAAGGCAATTCATTTTTATAACGTCAATGAGTGGTATATAATGAAAATATACAGCGTAACTTGAGTTTTACAGTGAAATCACACAAAACCACCCCTTCATCCCTTGGTATACATAGGGATAAGGGGTGTCATATTTTGTCCTATTTTCATCGTGAAATTTATCCTTTTTTCGTCTGTGCTAAATTTTTTTTAATTTCCCCTAACCGTCGATATCTTGCGGAGAAATCAACCTGAAATTTTTCACCAAGGTCTTCTAAAACATCATCATAGTAATCAAATAAGAAGTAGTTTTGGCTGAGTTCCGTACACTCTGCCTTTCGTAAGCTATTTAGTAATTGAGGGACCGTATATTTCCCTTTCATCTCCACTTCTAACAGGCGAGCAATGGTAAGCGAGATAAAACAGGTTAAAAAGTGTGCTTCAATATGTTCTTTCCTAGACACATAGACAGGACGTGCTTCCAGATCACTCTTCGTGATGCGAAAAGTCTCTTCAATTCGCCACAATCCCCGGTACATCTCAATAATGGCATCATCAGTTTCTTTGTATTCGCTTGTAATCAATACATAATAGCCATCCAATGCTTCCTGCTCTTTAATTTTCTGTTCATCTAATTGTAACTGTTTTTGTGGTGTCAAGATTTCCCCAGTTTTCTTATCAAATGTGATATTTTTAATATAACTACTGGCACCTACAGAAGTGGCGCGTTTATAAGCACTAGGATTTTTAATGAGCGCTTGCGCTTTTTGAATTGCTTTTTCCCATTCATATTTGGCTTTTTTCGCATATTTTGCACTCCAAAACACAACTTGTTTTTCATCCACCTGTTTGGTAACT
>NZ_BAABDL010000069.1:0-959 GCF_039539605.1 Amphibacillus indicireducens
CAAGAACAAAAATAAAGAACCTAATATTGTTGGGGACTTCACGTCAGCAAGCCTATGAATGGGGAAATTCTCGAAAAGCATATTGGCGTATTGCGCGAAGTCCAATACTACACAGAACTCTCGGCAAAGTCTACTGGGCTAGCTTAGGGTTAAAGAGCATATCCGCAAGATATGAAATTTTGCGTTCGACATAATTTGGAACCGCCGTATACGGAACCGTATGTACGGTGGTGTGAGAGGGACGGAGGTTAGTCACCTCCCCCTATCTCGATTTTTTTGACACGATTGTTCCCGCTGGAGTCGCCGCCTGCCGTTCCAATCACTTGATTCAGCTTCTTCAGTTATAGGTGACACGACAGCCTAACCTGGTTCTATTCGTGTTTTAACCACATTTACTATAATAAAATGAAGTCATTTGACCATAAGTAGTTATAACTGACGTTATAACTTTCTAAGGCTTAAAAATAGAAAACAAGTGAGTTTCCCTGTAGAATTAAAGTCGACAAAAACAATATCCTAGGAGGGAACTCACTTGTCTATTTCTAATGATATAAGAAATCTCATTGATCTTCAAGATGAAAATATAACTTTTTTACCAGGTTGTGTAGAACGTGCTGAATATAAAGGACAACCATGTAAGTTTATTCACGGCGACCTCACTTATGATCCAACACATTGTGAAAAGTGCGGGATAAAAAATGAAAACTATGTGGTTATTAAAAACGGGAAGCAAGTATCTCGCATCACATTACCGATGACGGGGACATCATTGACGTTTTTGAAATTAAAAAAACAACGTTTCTTCTGTCGTTCTTGTCAGTGTAGCTTTACAGCTAAGACACCAATTGTTGAGAAGAATTGTCATGTTTCTAATCAATCAAAAGTCATGATTGTGATTAAAAGTACCGAAGCGCGTTCCGTACAGTCACTATCTAAAGATTGTTCTGTATCTTGGCATA
>NZ_BAABDL010000069.1:1009-3029 GCF_039539605.1 Amphibacillus indicireducens
TTAGCTCACGGACATCTCGTGTGATTAAAAATCACTTTATCACTAACTATAGTCTAGATGACTGTAAACGTGTCAAAACCATTACAATTGATATGAACGCTAGTTACGTCAGTGTCATTAAAGACATTTTTCCACAAGCTGAGATTATTATCGATCGTTTTCATTTAGTTCAACTCATTAGTCGTTCGATGAATCAGACACGTGTTAAAGTGATGAATCGCTTAAAGAGATCGAATAATGAAGAGATGAAAAAGTATCGACGTCTTAAGCGATATTGGAAACTAATAGTGAAAAGCGACATGAAGGTATCAAGCGTAGAATACAAGTACTATACGTTGTTTGGACAGCGATTAGAAAAGAGTATTGTCGAAGAAATGTTAGATTATGATCCCGAATTAAAAGCGAATTACCATCTTTATCAACGCCTATTACGTGCGATAAAAACGAAGCAGTTTGAAGTACTAGAACGTGTCTTAAAAGAGCGTAGCTCTTCGCTCATTTCTAGTTATATGAGAACGAGTCTTAAAACACTAAGAAAACATCTACCTTATATAAAAAATAGTTTTATTTACCCGTATAATAATGGACGCATTGAAGGGATTAATAATAAGATCAAGGTACTAAGCAAGGTCGCGTATGGTTATCGTAATTTTTATAATTACAAGAAACGCATCATGATCCATTTTAAGTTTAAAGCGGTAGAAAAACACTCAAGCATAAGAAACCAAAATAAATCACGATATAAAGCAGCTTAATCGCTGCCTCATATCGTGAATAATAACTAAATAATGATCGGCTAAAATTCTTCACCAACGTTACTTGACGTAGAACCACAATATAAGGAGTGAATTCACATGACCCAAGTAAATACTATCACAAAATCACACAAAGGAACACATCTTATCTATGCTGAAATGAAACAAATTGAAGCGTATTGTGTTTTGCAAGTGAAAAGTTTAGAAGTATGCAACAAAAAGTTTAGAACTTTGCCAACCCTTATTTTCTTTGTAATTAACGATTCGATAAAGCATGTTTTAAGCGATAACTATCACCAGTAAAACTTAATATATGTGCGTGATGAATAACTCGATCCACCAAGGCTGCGGTAAGACGTGCATCCATAAAGACCTTATTCCACTGGCTAAACTCTAAATTTGACGTTATAACGAGACTTTTCTGTTCATACCAATCAGAAATCAATTGAAAGAGTAATTCAGCCCCATCCTTGCTGAAAGGTACATATCCCATTTCATCAAGAATAATCAAATCAACTTTATTAAATCGATTACGAAAAAGTTGATAGCGTCCTTCAGCCCATGACTTTTCCAGTAACTCTACTAAATCAGCGACCCGATAGAAACGAACCTCATATCCGTTTCTACAAGCTTTCCGCCCCAGTGCTGTCGCTAAGTGTGATTTCCCCTTATGACAAGCTTTCCATAAAGGAAATTATCGCAAGTTATTATTTATGGAAAGAAATAAGTATATATGTCTAATATAAATTGAAATGTATGTTTATTTCTTTTCATAATCTCCCACACTAGATTTATAAAATAATCTTGGAGGTGCGATATATGAAAATAACGCTCCCTATTGAAGAACTAGTTTCTAAAGTTTTATCAGAATTAGAAAGGTTAAATTATTCATATAACACATTATGTGGATACCGTGCTTTTTATAAAAGAGTTATTGGATTTGCCAAAGAAAGGGATGAAATCTTCTTTTCTGAAACATTGGGAATGGATTTTTTAAAGGAAAAGTATAAATGCACGGTGGATTATTATGGCGAAGCCATGCCTAAAGGGCTTAGAGGACCTATTAGAAGAATTAGGGTTTTAGGTGATTACCAGCTACACGGTGTGATAATCCGAAGGATTGTGAAAAAGAAAGGCTATGTTAAACCTTCACAATTCGAAAAAGAACTAATTGCCTATGAAAAGGAGTGCGAGACCAATGAATACTCCAAAAGAGGACTACGTACACGAATGCAACGTTTATTCTTTTTCATAGATTACCTCGA
>NZ_BAABDL010000070.1:0-4796 GCF_039539605.1 Amphibacillus indicireducens
TGTAATATTAATTCAAATAACTAAGTCATGTAAAACATTGTATTGTATTTTACACAAAATTATGGACTTGACTGCATATATATTACTTGCGCAAACCTTTAAAAATTATTTAATTATAATGAGAAAACAGTTTTATCTACATTGATTGATTTTATAATAAATTAATATGATTTATGTTGACAGTACAGATTATCTGCCAGGACTATTTGATAATTTGTCTTCCCATTTGTAATTAATTTATCAGCTTCGATTTGTAAGTTTGCAAATTGAGGCTGTTTTTTGGTGTTCATGCAAATTTGATGTTTATTTTGTGTTAAACTATTTTCAAGGATGTTTATCCTAAAAATTAATTTGAAAATATGCTCTCACTTGGCGTGACTTGCAATTTTTTCATGATCGCCAGATTCTCGTAGGTGAATTTTTAACGAATAATCATTTAATAGATGTGAAAGGGTGATGGGTAATGCAGATAGCATTGACTGGGAAATTAGCGAAGGCGATGGGGGTTGAGTTAGAGCCTGTTAATGACGAGCAAAATCCACTGTTTACTTGGACGGCAAATTGGACGACAGTCTGGGATAATCGGAGGGCGGAGGATTTGCTTGTGTTGGTGAATCATGCGACTCGGTTCACTGTGGCGGTTTATCAGGTTAAACGAAAAGATCTGAAGGGTATGCCAGAAATGATCAAACAGGCGATTGCTAATACGTTGTTGTATATGAATATAAACCCTGAGATAGTTGAGGAGTATATGAGTTTGTGTGGTGATGTGACGTTTACTCGTAATAGTAATCGAAAGGCAGCTGCATGGGTAACAAGAGCGGGGTTGGATACTTCAGTGTATATTGGCCATGAGTATAATGGGATTGCGAAGATGTTCCGTGATACAGTAGGTGCGTCAATTAATTATGGTCTTGTTAACTATTCAGGTAAGTTTGATGATGGATTTATGCCTTATGAGAAAATGGTGACTGCTTTAACTGAACTGACTGGAAAGCAGGCTTACAAATATCGTGCTTTTGAATTAATGGTGACGCTTGATTTAGATGTGTATCAAGCAGAGCGGAGAATCATTGTGCCTGCTGGTTTAGAATTTACGAGGCTGCATGAGGTGTTGCAGTCTGTGTTTGGTTGGAGGAATTACCACTTATATGATTTTACTTTTTTTGATGAGAAGAGTGAGCGAACAACGGTCTTAACGGAGCCGCTTGATGAGTATTGGCCAGGTGATGAAGAGATTGTTTTAATCGAGGGTCGTGTTTTAGCTGACTTTATGCCAGAGCATGGGACGATGGTTTATACGTATGATTTGGGGGATAACTGGGAGCATGAGATTGAGCTTTTGCGTGTGATCGAAAATTACGATCAGGAATCACCTTATTTGCTTGAAGCGAGTGGTCAAACGCCGCCTGAAGATGTTGGTGGTGTTGGAGGATTTGTTGAGTTCCGTGAGATTATGCTGAATCCTGATCATCCGGACTATGAAACAATGAAAGAATGGGCAAGGTTTTGGTCACCTGAGCTGCAGGATTGGGAAATGCGACCTAGGGCCATTCGTGTATGATGGGGTAATTCAGGTTAAAGGTAGCGATTCAATGGATTATTTCATTTGATAGTGACTGAAATAATCGGACCCTTGATCCAACAGAGACTGGTAGTTCAGATACGTTTTCTGGCACAGCTACAAATAAGTTTAATATGATGTTAGTAGGCTTCGCTCTATTAATAGTTTGATCAATCTTGGCTGTTATCATACGTAAAAAGATGCCGAAATCTTCATGATAATTAAATAGAAACAATAAACGAATATCAATAATTTTTAGATATGTGATGAAAACCTTCCTTGTTAATGATTTTAAGCGGGGAGGTTTTTTATTCTATTTAATATAGTAGTAATTAGTTATAAAGTGGGCATTGTTCGCATATTGTGTGTACAATTCTTAGATACCAAAAATAGAGTACTAGTAGTACATATTAAGGTTATTAATAATTATTTAAAAACATCCTTTACACACGAACGCACATTCGGTATAATTTATTTAGGAGGGGAACACTTGTGTGGTTAATTGTAGAGAAAACAATTCAATATAATCAGTATCTCAGGATTATATACATGAATAGTGAAGGATTGATAACGAAAGCACAGGATCAACTGGAGGAGATTACCTTTATTACCAAGTAATGAGTAGTGAAATTGAAGAGTGATTTACATTGTGATTTTGCAAGGAATTCAGGTTGTCATTTCAGTGGACATAATTAAACTTAAAAAAGAAAGGGTCGATAGTTTATGATGGAAAATGTTATATTAGGATTAATAGCAATTTTAGGTTCAATTATTTCTGGAATCTGGTCATATAAAAGTGCAGTAAAAAAATCAGAATCAGATTTAGTTTTAGCTAAAGAAAAAAGTAAGGCTGAGATTGAATCAATTAAAATTCAAGCAGATAATGAGTTAGACAAGATAAAGGAACAGGCACTAGCTGAAGCACAACTTCATGAAGAGAAAATGAAAACAGATTTAACAGCAAAACAATTTGAAAATCCATTGTTACAAAAAATGTTAGGAGAAGCAATCGGACCAGTCTTGAAATTAAAATTAGAACAAGAAATCGCCAAGCAATTTAGTAACGTAGAGTAATAATTAGTGATAAACAGAATTGTGTGGTTCATACCAGGCATGTGGTGAGGATATGCGAGAACTGTATTAGAATACAACAGTGAGTCCCCCCTTAGATTGAACATGGAAATTTTAATAAATATCTGCGTTCAATTTTACACAAAATAGCTTGTTGATATCTGCACCAGGTGTTATATTTATAACAGAATCCACAACTTAGTTCACTGCATTATAATTGAACAAGGATGTGATCAAATGGCAGTCATGCCAACACTTATCAAAGAAAACCCTCTAGAGTCTTCCTACACAAAACACGATCAACTGTACAAAGAATTAATTGATACCTTTTTTGAAGAGTTTCTTGAAGTATTTTTCCCTGACATTCATAACAACTTGAATTTTCAACAAATTAGGCCTTTATCAGAGGAAGTTTTTACAAGTATGACTGATGGAGAAGCGAGAAGGTTGGATATTGTCATCGAGGCAAAACTGAAAGAAACAGATGTCGTCGTCATTGTTCATGTTGAACCACAGAGTTATAAGCAGACAAATTTTAATGAACGGATGTATCATTATTTTAGTATGTTGCATAACAAGTACCGAAAGCCAATTATTCCAATCGCTGTATTGAGTTATGATGATGATTGGGAAGAAAATCAATATACGTTGGCATTCCCTTTTTTCCATGTGATCACGTTTAATTATTTGACCTTGCATCTGAGAAAGAAGAATTGGCGCGATTATATTGGTTCCGATAACCCTGTGGCTGCTGCATTACTGAGTGAAATGGGTTATACCAAAAAGGAACGTGTGCAAGTGAAGAAGGAATTTCTTCGGATGATCATTAGAATGAATCTGAACCCTGCTAAACAGAGACTGATTTACGGATTTTTCGAGTCTTATTTGAAATTAACTGAAGTAGAGGAGGAACAATTAATGAGAGAAATAGATAAGTTGCCCGAAGCAAATAAAATATTTGAAATTCCAATTTCTTATGAGGAGAAGGGGAAGGAAATTGGCAAAGAAATCCGGACGAGGGAAATAGCTATACAAATGCTTGAAAAAAATGTGGATGTGGATTTTATTGCTGAAGTTACAAAGCTTGATATTGTAGAAATTGAAAAGTTAAAGCAACAACTATAACAAGAAGTAGAGGGCGGTTAGTTGTATCACAAAAGAAAATATTGAAGCAGACAACCGTTCAGAACATTTGTGACGGTTGTTTTTTATCACATTTATTGTCGTTTCAAGATAAGTAAGTTAACAAATGGTTCACTTTTGAATTGACAAATACAAACGGCTGTTAACGAACCTTATTTAGAGGAGCAACTAGACGGTGAATATTGTCAAACGAATTTAGATATTAAATTTGGAACTTATAATGACAAAGTAGAGTTAGAAAAAGTACTAAGTGACTCAACGATTGATATTCATCAATAAAATACAGTAACATGGCAATAGATGATTAATCTTTTAAAAACTTGATGATAGTTAACGTGACAATGAATGGCGGAAACGGATGTGTTTAATCAATGTGGAGAAAAGCAATCTCATGGTTACTGGTCTTATTATGGATGGGTTTGATTTTTTATCTTTCCCACCAACCTGCTGTCGAATCAGCTAATTTAAGTTCGGGGATTATGGAAAGAATTCTTGTCTTGATTGACAGGGTAATAGTGGGTCTGAGAATTGATCCAGATCATTTTCATTTTATCATTCGAAAGAGCGCTCATTTTATTGCTTATTTTATCCTAGGTATATTAGTTATCAATGCTTTAAAAACTAGTAGAATGATGAGTCTAAGGAGCATTTTTATTGGCTTGGCAATCTGTGTTCTATTTGCGATATCAGATGAAGTCCATCAACTATTTGTTCCTGGAAGAGCTGGGCAAGTGATGGATGTCGTGATTGATTCGACAGGTGCGATTGCGGGGATAAGTGGATATTTAGGGTTGGAAAAGTTGTTGAGAGATTAAGTGTTTCGATTGAAAAATGCCTCTATTTGTTACAAAACTTAATAGATAGCATATGAAATAATTTTGATTTGTTACAGTAGCTATGGTCATAAAACGTGATTACCTGAACTAGGTGAATTGCGTTTTTTTAATTGTTTAGGAAATTATAAAATTCGTTAGTTGTGGATAACTTTGTGTTAAAATCTAATTATCATATTTAAGGA
>NZ_BAABDL010000071.1:0-56689 GCF_039539605.1 Amphibacillus indicireducens
AACTGGCATTCACTTTTGGCAATTTAATGGGCAAATCACCTATAAAAAATCAAGTTATGAATAATGCAGGTAAAGCTTTCTTTTTGTCTGATAAATGAAGCTGTGTACTAAATAATCGATCAAGTTTTATGTATTTAAAAGGAAAAGCAATCATCACATCAAAATTCGAATAACCTTTACCAACATCATCAAGCGCAAATTGGAAACCATACTCGATTAGCTTTTGAATTATATGAAAAGAATCGATCAACTGATCCATTTGTTCAGATTCAGAAATTTCTAAAACAATTTGATCTGCTCGTAATTGGTTAGTGTTTAGTGTGTGATAGATAAATGCAGAAAATTTAGGATTGATCAAAGTAGAAGGCAGTATATTTATGAATAAGACCGCATCTTTATCACTGAGTTTTGACTCTCGATATGCCCGCATCGCTAAATCGATCGAGGCCGTATCAAGCTCATACAGTCGACCAGCGCGCTTGGCAGCTTCAAATGCCAGCTCAGGATTGGGAAAGTCAACTGATCGCAACAATGCTTCAAAACCAATACAATTATGACTATGTAAATGATAGATGGGCTGAAAATTATGTGTAAAAAGCCTTTTTTCGATAAAATGATCGATTAACATATAATAGCCCCCAAACAAGTTGATAAACTGACACTTTCTATTATAACAAATCTAAAAAATAAACCAATATGATGAGTCGTGAAAGAACATTCAGGTAAATGTTCTGTTTGAGAACAAATTAATGAACTCACTGACACGTGTGAAATGTTAAATTTAGAATTAATCTTCCACATTGACAACTAATTGTGCTATAATGTTTTCTGTATAATTTTGTCCATCTATACATCGGACACACTCAACGAAAACATTGGAGGATCAAACTAAATGGAGGAAACAATCACACTCAAAGAGATCGCTCAGATTGTAAAAAAGAGACTCGGATTAATTATATCCCTAACAATAGGAGCCGCCATAATTAGCGGTATATTTACATACTTTTTTATTACACCGATTTATCGAGCGAATTCGCAATTTCTTGTTAATCAAAATCAATCGACATCAACAGTGGAGTTAAATGAAATAAGGACAAACGTTGAATTAATTAATACGTATAGTGTCATTATTAGAAGTAATCGAATCCTTAACGAAGTCGTCGACGAATTACAATTGACGATCACAGCAGGAGCTCTTGCTGAAAAAATTTCCGTCAGTAATGAAGGCGGATCACAAGTTGTTACCGTAACGGCGACAGATCCCGATCCAGCTATGGCAGTTGATCTTGCTAACGTAACAGTTGAAGTATTCCAAGATCAAATTGATGAATTAATGAATGTTGATAACGTCAATATTTTAAACCCAGCAGTATTACCAGCAAATCCATCGCCAGTCAGTCCAAACCTTACTATGAACATTGCGATTGCATTCGTTCTAGGTGGTATGGTCGGCGTAGGACTTGCGTTCTTACTTGAATACTTAGACACAACTGTGAAAACGGAAGATGACGTTGAAAGAATCGTCGGCCTTCCGGTTATCGGTATCATATCAAAAGTTAAAGACAGTGATTTAATCAATCCGCACCAACAAGCACTCACACGTACAGGAAGAGAAAGGGGCGCAACATTCGATGGCCAAACAAAAAAGACCAGTTAAACAATCGATCAGACATTTAATTACAAAATTGAATCCACGCTCACCAATCTCAGAGCAATTCCGAACGATCCGGACAAATTTGCAATTTACCGCAGTTGATGGTGCCCTCGAGACAATGCTCGTAACATCAGCCGGTCCATCAGAAGGAAAATCATTTACGATCGCTAACTTAGCTGTCGTTTTTGCCCAACAAGAAAAGAAAGTGCTCTTAGTTGATGCAGATATGCGCAAACCAACTGTCCACTATACATTTAGAGTCGACAACCGTCGTGGACTAAGTAGTGTGCTTGTCGGTGAGCACGAACTTGATGAAGCAACGATCAAATCAGATATCCCAAATCTAGAGATCTTACCATCCGGACCGATTCCACCGAATCCATCGGAACTGCTAGGCTCAAATAAAATGCGTCACTTAATTGAAGCAGCAAAAGAATTATACGATCTCGTGGTTTTTGATACACCACCTGTTTTGGCGGTAACCGATGCACAAATTCTAGCTAACTTTGTTGACGGCTCACTACTCGTCATCCGTAGCAAACAGACAGATCAAGAATCAGCAATCAAAGCGAGAGAATTACTCGAACCAGCTAAAGCCAAACTACTTGGCTCCGTCCTAAACGATCTTGAAACATCAAAAGATCAATATTACTATTATGGTGAATAAAACTTGTGCAACTCGCACAAGTTTTTTTGTTGTCAGAAGTCAAGCATGGCTCAAGTTAATGATGAAACAGAATAATTATAGTAAAAAAATAATGTAAATTAGAACTATGCTCCAATTTATTTTTAAAAAAGGTATATTTATTACCGAAAAAGAATATAATGTTACTAAGTTGTGTTATAATAATATCAGCTTAATTAGGGGGGATTCCATGTCTAGTATAATTAGAGTTAAGAAAGTTGAAATTAGGAATTTAAAAAATGTGAAAAAGGGTGCCTTTAATATTAATGTGAATTTCGACAACATGGATAAAGCTGATGTAATCGGATTATATGGTCAAAATGGTTCGGGAAAAACCGCTGTTGTTGACGCATTTCAATTACTGAAAACGTTATTATCCCCTAAAAATAGGGGGTTGCCAAAGCTAGATCAACATTTGATTTATCATAATGAAGAAGCGATTCAACTAACTTTTACTTTTATTAAAAAAAATATAGATGGTGAGTTTTTTATAAAATATCGAGTAACATTAAAAGCAAATGAATCCAATGACAAGGATGATCAGGTTTTGAAAGTATACCAGGAAGAACTTTCATATCGCGAAAATATAAAACATAAAAGGTATAAGTCACTTATTAAAAAAAATAATGATGATATTTCAATCCGCAATCATCATGTAGATTCGATGAGTGAGACTGGGAAAGTATCGGTATTGGTGGCTAATAAGATGTCGAAAGGAAATTCAACGTCATTTGTCTTCAGAGAAGAACTAAAGGAAAGCTTAGAATTGTATTTAAGTAAAGTGGAAAGAAATATTATCAACTGTTTATTGCATGAATTTGATAAAGATTTTCACGTCATTAATACAACGCATTATGGGTTATTAATTGCTAACATAATGATGCCATTTAGTGTTCATATTGATAATAAACGTGGTCATATTCCTTACGATTTAGAGGATACAATGGTTTTTCCTGAAGAGGTTTATGAAGTAATGAAAAAAGTAATCGAGCAAACAAATATTGTTTTAAAAAATATTGTTCCTGGATTAGAAGTAAAAATCAATATGATAAGCAAAGAAAAAATGGATGGAGGGATACAAGGAATACGACTGGAATTACTATCAGTCAAAAATCAGATCGAGCTTCCTTTACGGTGTGAATCAGAAGGAATTTTAAAAATTATTTCAATCTTAACTACTCTAATTGCCGTTTATAATAATCCAAATGCATGTGTGGTGATTGATGAACTTGATTCTGGTATCTTTGAATATCTTTTAGGTGAAATTTTAGAGGTTATATCTGAAAGTGGTAAAGGTCAACTCTTCTTCACATCTCATAAT
This sequence comes from Amphibacillus indicireducens, assembly GCF_039539605.1. NCBI lineage: Bacteria > Bacillati > Bacillota > Bacilli > Caryophanales > Bacillaceae > Amphibacillus > Amphibacillus indicireducens. The sequence continues at coordinate 3,661 of NZ_BAABDL010000071.1, forward strand.
TTGAGGATTTTAGAAGTATTACCGATCAATAATTTATGGTTCACTACTGCAAATGCTGAAGATCGCTACATTCAACTAACAGGTGTAAAGAAGTTAAACAACGCAAGAGATGTTTATTTGCGTGCAATTCAATTGGGTGGTCAAGAAGAACAAATATACGAAGAAACAAATTCATTTGATATTAAGCGGTCATTTAGAAAAGCGGGCATTTCAAATGAGTAGACGGCTAAAGAAAGTGATCATAGTGCTTGTTGAAGGTGAGACGGAAGAAATATTGTTGATAGAAAGATTGCGAAAGATTTTTCCGGAAAGCCAGATTCATTTTGATGTTCAAAGAGGTGATCTGTTTTTTGATCTTAACAGAAGACAGAGCGCGATAAAAAACGTTATTGGAGATGTAATAACATCAATTATGAAAGTAAGGAAGTATAAAACCGTTAGAATTGGCATCCGCCAATTCTCTCAACCGCACAGAAAAAGCGATCATCGTGAACAAATGAACTAAACTGACGACTTCCTGATCCATGATTGGGAAATCGTTAGTTTTTATTTTGTAGGAGAAAATTTATGTTACAATAAAAGTAAAGGCATCAAAATATGAGACATTAAAAAGGGAGTTGCTAGCAATGGAGAAAAAAATCAAGGAACTGACTCTACAATTGCTATATTTAACATCATGGCAAGAAGATGATCTCCCCGAAAATATGAGGAGGAGCTGGAAAGGGTATCCATTTGATATTTTAAATGAATTAACGGATCAAGACCTTATTCGGGGGAGTTATAAAGCGAAATCAGTCTATTTAACAAAGGCGGGTATTGAAGAAGCAAGACGCCTACTTGATGAAAATGACATTAATGATGATGACAGATAATTGTAAAACTGCAAATAACATTAAATATGAACGGAGTGAGAAATATGACAAAGGTCGGCAGGAATGATCCATGTCCTTGTGGAAGTGGCAAGAAATATAAGAAATGTTGTATCAATAAACAAAATCAAGTAGAACGGAAACCAATCGAACCATTTTTTAATCATCTATCATATGAAGAAGTGGATGAATTGAGTACTGAACAGATTATTGCCCAATTAAAAGATTTAGGTGTCCCTTTTGAACGAGACCAATTTTTAAAAGATATTGAGGAGTATTATTCAGCGGAGGATATTTCAGAAGATTGGTTTAGCGATTATCAACTCGTTATTGGTGGAAGAATGGAAGACTTCCCTTGGTTAGCAGCATCTATTTTGTGGGATCGATTGGCCAAACCAAAGAATTTATCGATGGAAAAAATGTATCAATTGATTGAGGATGGTTATGATTGCTTAGGGAAAGATGATCCTGTTTCAGCTTGTGATCATTGGTTGAAAGCTTGGGAGGGGATTAAATATAGGGTAAGCCCTGTCTTTCAAACCCTTGATTACTTGGAAGAACGCTACAGAGGAAGCTTTTATGTCAGTGAATTTTGTCAAAACTTAGAGATGGAACTTTTCAATGCAAGTTTAGAAGATCCTACTTATTTAGAAATTAGAATACAGTATTGTCAGGAGTTTTGTCGTCTTTTCCCTTCTGAGGATCAGAATATTATGTTTAATATGAGACGTGCGATTGCAGACTCTTATGGATCGCTAAAACAATTCAATGAAGCGGAAGCTGCGTTCGAACAATTAGCCAAAGATTTTAGTGATAATCTGTGGACCTTTATTGCGTGGGGAGATTATTATTCTGAAAAGCAAGATCGCGATATCCAGAAGGCGAAGGAAAAGTATGAAAAAGCTTTATCTATTGGGAAAGCCACCAATGACGCAGATGCTTTTGTGGTGGAAGAGCGCCTGGAAAGTTTAGAGGAGTACCCTTTTTAAGAAAAAAGGGAGGGAACTGGCCAGTGCCAGTTCCAACTGCCATCGAATCGGTCAAATCCTTCAATTTGTGAGCGATCGCCCGCAACCATCGTGCGTTCGCCCACAAATCGAAAATATCGCCCGCAACGACTGTGCGATCGCCCGCAAATCCCAAATTTCGCACGCAAACGCTGGATTTCGCGCGCAAACGCTGGATTTCGCGCGCAGATCGAAAATTTCGCGTGTAAATCCCAAATATCGCGCGCAGATTCACAATTTCGCGCGTAAATCTCAAATTTCGCGCGCAAATCCAAAACATCGCGCATAACCCAATATATTCCACCCAACCCAAACAGTCAGATCCCTTGCAACTCCACCCCAAATCCTCTATAATGGTACCAGGTAATAAGAAAAGTAAATAGTTCAAGCCTACAAGGGGAGCTGATTTAAGTCGGCTGAGAAATAACACGTATTGTTCTGACCCTATGAACCTGTTAGTTAATTCTAGCGTAGGGATGGTGGCTTTTTTGATGGCATTTATGCAAAGTAACGAGTAATGTGAGCGGGTTCCCCATCAGGAAGCATCCCCTTGGCACATTACTTTTTTTATTTTCTAAACGGTGTTCAAAAAGTCCGGAAAAAATGACACGGCGAATTTCTTTGTTAGCTTGCTTTTTTAGTTGCTCATGTATTTAAACACATACATTGTGCTACTCAAAGCTGCGCTGCCTCGAAAATCTTGGCCCATTTTATCCTCCTTTTGAACTCGATTAAAAGCAAAATCCAAAAAACAAGGGGGAATTTTTACAATGCAATCAAAAAGAACGTTATTTTTAATCGAAATTGCAATCTTTACAGCACTAGCACTCATCTTAGATCTACTACCGTTTCTATCATTTAAAGTTTGGGCACAAGGTGGATCAATCTCATTCGCGATGATCCCAATCTTTATTGTTGCCTTTCGTTGGGGATTAAAAGGCGGGCTAATTTCAGGTTTCCTATTAGGTATCCTTCAAGTCGCAACAGGAACCGCCTGGATCGCACACCCAGTTCAAGGGCTACTCGACTACCCAGTCGCATTCTTAGTCCTGGGCTTTGCAGGTTTGCTCGCGCCAGCCGTCCAAACAGCCTTAAAAAATAACAATACAAAACGCTTTATTAGTATGGTCACACTCGGCGTACTGATCGGCGTGACACTCAGATTTATCGCCCACTTTGTTGCGGGCGTCGTTTTCTTTGACTCACTAATTGATGGTATGAATATCTGGGTCTACTCACTCGTTTACAATGGCTCATACCTCATCCCATCATTTATCATTAACGTCGCAGCAGTTAGTTTCCTATTCAACAAACGCCCGAATCTAATCGCAGCAACAACAAAGTAAACAAAATCAGATCCGCTCACATTACCAATCAAAAATCGGCACATCCCACCAGATGCGCCGATTTATTTATACAAACTTAAACCAAACGTCATAAATGTGAACAAATAGTGAAAAATGACCATTTTTAAACACACTAAAAACACTCTAAAAAAATCATGCTATTAAGTACATAGAACAATTGTTATAATCGGCTCGCAATTAGTTCTAATTACCCTAAAATAACCTAAACGCCCACCAACGAATAGGCAATTGTACTCAATTAAAAGTATAGAATTATGGTAAAGAGTCACAAAGCTGGTTCCATTCTATGAAGATAACTGGTATAATTAAAATGCTGTAGAAAAATAGAAGCTAAGGAGGTTGTTAATCGATGATTGACATCCATTGTCACATTTTACCCGGCGTAGACGACGGTGCTAAACACCTAGAAGACAGTGTCGCCATGGCACAACAAGCCATAACAGAAGGCATTCATACGATTATCGCAACCCCACATCATAAAAACGGGCGCTACAATAATCCAAAAAACTCAGTCCTAGCCGACCTGACCAGACTCAACGAGCGAATCCAACAAGAACAGATTCCACTCACGATCATACCGGGACAAGAAGTCAGAATCCACGGCGAACTGATCGAAGGCTACCAACAAGACGAAATCCTAACATTAACAGGAACAAGTCGCTATCTCTTTGTCGAATTACCAACAAACCATATTCCACGCTACACGGAACAAATACTATTCGACATCCAAATGCGAGATCTCGTCCCGATCATTGTGCACCCAGAACGAAACACGGCACTCCAAGAACAACCAGAGCGCCTCTATCACTTCGTTCAAAACGGCGCACTAACCCAAATTACCGCCGGCAGTCTAACAGGCAAATTTGGCACAAAAATCAAAAAATTTACCAATGAAATAATCGAACATAACCTAACCCACTTCGTCGCATCAGACGCACACAACACGAAATCACGCGGGTTCAATATGCTCGACGCCAATCAAGAAATCAACCAAAATTACGGGCAACACACACTCTACACATTCATGGACAACGCCCAACATATACTCGACAACGAGAAGATCTACATTGATGAACCAGCAAGAATTAAACGCAAAAAATTCTTCGGACTCTTTTGAAAAAACTCACCCTACTTATATAGAGGGGACTGACAGATTCACTCACGAATAACGTTGGCACACGCTAACGAATAGATACAAAAAAAGGGGCAGATTTGAAATGGCAAAAGTTAAAAAGGCAATTATTCCAGCAGCAGGTTTAGGGACACGATTTTTACCAGTGACGAAAGCAATGCCAAAAGAAATGCTACCGATTGTTGATAAACCAACAATTCAGTATATCGTTGAAGAAGCAGTCGCTTCAGGGATCGAAGACATTATTATCGTGACTGGTAAAGGAAAGCGTGCGATTGAAGATCATTTTGACTTCGCACCAGAACTCGAACAGAATCTAAAAGAAAGAAACAAGCTCGACTTATTACATAAAGTTGAACAATCAACGAACTTAGCTGATATTCACTATATTCGTCAAAAAGAACCGAAAGGACTTGGACATGCGGTTTGGAGTGCCCGGAAGTTTATTGGTGATGAACCATTTGCCGTTCTTCTCGGTGACGATATCGTTGAAAGTGATGTGCCATGCTTAAAACAATTAATCAACCAATTTGACGAAAAACAATCATCGATTATCGGTGTTCAAACAGTACCAACTGAACTTACTGAACGTTACGGAATTGTCGATCCAGGCGAGAAGGTCAATGGCCGACTCTGTGAAGTTGACCACTTTGTTGAAAAACCAAAACTAGGAACAGCACCATCAAATCTAGCAATCATGGGACGCTACATCTTTACACCAGAAATCTTCCGCTTTTTAGAGCGCCATCAAATTGGTGCAGGCGGAGAAATTCAGCTAACAGATGCAATCCAAATGCTAAATGAAATTCAAAAAGTATACGCTTATGACTTCGAAGGTCGTCGTTACGACGTTGGAGAGCAACTTGGCTTTATCCAAACGACGATTGAATTTGCACTTAAAAACAAAGAAATCGGCGCAGACGTGAAGAAAATGCTACTCGACTTAACTGACAAATTTTAATGAATAAATGGAAAAGTGGTGGGGTCTCCCACCGCCAACATCAATGACTTTCAGAATTTTCAAAAAAGGAGCGAGTGATCATGTCCTATCGCAAACGACTAACTCTACTGATATTGCTTGACTCACTAATCGTCGGATCAGCTATCTTTCTAGCATCATGGGTCGTTTACCCATCAAGACCGCATTGGTCAACGAGAACCATTGTTATTAGTGCAATTGCCTTACTCACGTTTCACTTTGTATTCGCCTTTTTGTTTAAGCTCTACCAAAAGGTCTGGTCATATGCGAGTATTAGAGAATTGCAAGCAATTGTTTATTCAGTCACTTTAACGAATTTAGCAACAGCGATCGTCCAATTCTTAGTCAATGACTTTACTATTTATCGCCGAGCAATGCTCGTAACCTGGCTGATTCATATTACACTCATCGGAGGCTCACGTTTTATTTGGCGCGTCTTCCGTGATCATTATATCAATCCGAACCCAAATCAAAAACGCACACTCATTGTCGGTGCAGGTGATGCCGGTGTGATGATCGTCAGACAACTGACAAATGGTCAAACAGACACGGATTTAAGACCAATCGGCTTCATCGATGATGACCCAGCTAAACAAAAAATGCACGTCTATAATTTGCCTGTACTCGGAACAACACTGGACATTGAACAAATTGCAGAAACACAAGCAATCGATCATATTGTGATCGCCATCCCGTCATTACGAAATGGCGAACTCGCAGATATTGTCACACGATGCAACGAGACAGATGCAAAAGTTCAAATCTTACCGAAAATAGAAGACCTTGCAACAGGAAAAGTTTCCGTCCAAATGTTACGAAGCATTGACGTAGAAGACGTACTCGGGCGTCCGCCAGTCAAACTCGATATCGGTTCAATCTCAACATATGTCACTGGCAATACAGTCATGGTCACAGGCGCAGGTGGCTCAATCGGATCCGAAATCTGCCGACAATTAATGCGCTTTACACCAGCTAGAATTTTATTAGTTGGCCATGGCGAATTCAGTATCTATTCAATTGAAAAAGAATTACAAAAAAAATATGGAAAAACAGGCACAGAAATCATTCCAATTATCGCAGACGTACAAGATCGCGACCGGATTTTTAATATCGTTAAACAATATCAACCGTGGATTATTTACCATGCAGCAGCACACAAACATGTGCCATTAATGGAACATAACCCACACGAAGCAATTAAAAACAACGTGATCGGAACGAAAAACGTCACTGAAGCAGCCGATGCTTTTAACGTACATACCTTTGTCTTAGTCTCAACCGACAAAGCCGTTAACCCAACAAACGTAATGGGCGGGACAAAACGACTTGCGGAAATGATCGTCCAAGACTTAGCAAACCGAAGCAAAACAAAATTTGTTGCCGTCCGCTTTGGTAATGTACTCGGGAGCCGTGGCTCAGTCATCCCATTATTTAAAGAACAAATTGAAGAAGGCGGACCAGTCACGGTGACACACCCTGAAATGACCCGTTACTTTATGACCATTCCAGAAGCAACAAGACTTGTGATCCAAGCAGGAACCCTCGCCCGAGGCGGAGAGATTTTCGTCCTTGATATGGGCGAACCCGTCAAGATTGTCGACCTAGCCAAGAACCTAATTAAACTATCAGGCTATTCAACTGACGAAATCGAAATCAAGTTTTCAGGCATTCGCCCAGGCGAAAAAATGTACGAAGAACTACTCGGAGAAGACGAAATTGATCCAGAAGAAGTCTATGAAAAAATCTATATTGGCCGAACCGATCAAGTTGACATCACAGAAGTCTTACAATTAATCGATCAATTCGAACAACTTGATAACATCCAAGTCAAAAACGCCATTATGGACATCGTTTTTGCCGAACAAAAGATCAAATCTAGCATTTCTTAATCAAACTGTAATCATATGATGTATATTTTTTAACAAATCTCAGTTAAAATAAAAGTTAAGTCTAAGAATGTGAGTTTAACTGACAAGTAACAGTACACAGGGGGAAAACAATCATGAGCTACAATGACCATCAAGAGACTAATCGACATTTTATTATCACTATTAGGCATCATTTTGTTATCCCCCATTTTTCTTATTCTAATTATTGCTATTAAAATTGACTCGCGAGGACCCGTGCTTTTCAAACAAAAGCGCATCGGGCTCCACAAGAGTCATTTTTGGATGTTGAGGTATGGTTAAATTACGCGCAAAGAGAGTGAAATATAAGTAGGCATTGAAAACAACGTGGGGCTATTTTTGATGAAACTGGTTGCTATGATTGCAATATTGGGAATTTTTAATGTGGTAGCTGTTCGAAAATTAAAGGGATTCAAAAGCAAGGCGTGAGAAAGTGCGGACCGCTGATTTAAAGGGCTGGATATGGAGATTAGGGGACTATATAAAATGTGCGGATGCGAGTGGCTGATAATGCATGTAAAGTTACTCGTGAAGATGCTAAAGGCAAAGCGGATTTAGAAGATGAGAAGTACAAAGCAAGGATCAAATAACAAAAGTAAAGAGTGATTTTATTGAACATGTCAAAAGGACACAAAATAAATTGTAGAAGGATAAGAGTTAATCCTATTGAATTCGATGCGCTTTAAAGTCAACTGAAAAGGATTTCTTTAGAACTCAAATTAATGATTAATTTACAAGGTGAGAACAATGGATAAAAAACCCGATGGCTTTACTTTAATAGAATTAATTGTTACAATCGCAATACTAGGCATCGTTGCTGCGATAGCTATTCCTAGATTAACTGGGTTTAAAAACATGGCAGATGAAAGGGTATGTGTTGCTAATCGAAAAATTGTAGAAAAGACGTACACCGCTTTTCTGCTTGAGAACGAGATAGGTGACGTTGGTTTTAATAGTTTTATGTTAGCGAATTTTAATGAAGTCTGTCCATCTGTCGGTGTGATCGGTTATGAAGATGATAAGGTTAAGTGCAGTGTACATGAAGTTGGAAGTGAAAGTGATGAAGATGATCCGTCTGGGGATGAAGTTCCTTGGTTATAAACGGCTCTCCGCTATCTAGTGTTGAAGTATTAAATTGCTAGTGATAATTTAGTACAATTGTTTTGAATCACTTCATGATGTATCTACTATTGACAGTGACTTGCTCAAAGCCAAATGGGACAAAGGAATGAGTTCAATTGCTCACTCAACATTCACCACCTGTTACGCAAATAACTGGGCTCGATTTAGATTTTAAGCAGTCAGTTGAATTAAACACAATATAGCGAGGAACCTTATAAACTTTTTATTGAGTCGAAAAGACAATTACAGGCTTACAATTAGTTGTTTAAATGATCGTAGAGTTCTGTAATTAATTACTAATTCGGCAAACTCTTCTATTGGATGTATATGGCGAGGAGAGTATCGGAATAAAATTACTATATACGGTATGTGATAAATGTTCTCATACAATATATTGCGCAAATTTCATCTATTTAATATATTCATTTCGACGTGAGTATGCTAATAGGATTACAAGATATAGTAGCTCAAAAATATCGGACCACAACATTTAGAATTGAAAAACTGTAATTTGTAATTAACTCGAAAAGATAATTACAGGCTTAAAGCCAGTAAAATCAAGGCTTGCAGAGATTTTGTAATTTGTAATTAAGAATTCGCCAAACTTTTTATGTATTTAACGCCGAATCGACGTGAGTATGCTGAAAGGATAAAGAGGCTGTAAGTCAGTGATATCAAGGGTTTGAACAGAAAAACAAAAATGTACATTTTGAAAAATCAACATAATACATAAATTTGAAAATTAAGGTGCTCAACATAGGAGCACTTGTACTTACATAGGAAATTACATTACATGAAGTGAGGTATGGAAGATGAATTATTTAGTAGTAGTAGCACATCCAGATGATGAAGTTTTAGGCGCAGGAGCGACTATGTATAAACTGGCACAGGAAGGTCATACAGTGAATGTGTGTATTATGTCTGGAGAAGTTAAAGCAAGAAACCATAGACCTGAAACTGATGAACTTCTTGAGGATGTTAATAACTCATTAAGCTTATTAGGCGTTAAAAAAGTCATTAAAGGCGAATTTCCAAATATCGAATTCAATACAGTACCTCATCTCAAATTAGTTCAATTCATAGAAAAAGCAATGGAAGAAACTAGGTCTGAAGTTGTTTTCACACATCACCCATCAGATTTAAATAATGATCATCTACATACGTCTCTTGCATGCCAAGCTGCAGTAAGACTTTTTCAACGAAGACCAGAAGTTAGTCCATTAAAAGAACTTCTATTTATGGAAGTACCTTCAGCTACTGAGTGGGCATTAAATAAATCTATGAATCAGTTCAACCCAAATACATTTATCGAAGTAGGAGAAGAGGCTGTAGATAAGAAGATAGAAGCTCTATCTATGTATAGAGGAGTAATGAGACCCTATCCACATCCTAGAAGCAATGAAGCTTTAAAAGGTCTTGCTGCTTATAGAGGCGGACAGGCCGGAATGGTTTACGCTGAAAGCTTTGAAAGTGTGTTTAGAAGAGGGTTTTAATTTCTAGCAAACTCAACATTAAATTGGAGAGGAATTGAAAATATGAAGAAGAAAAGTGCATTTACAACTTGTGTCCAACTGGGTTTAAGTTGTATTGAAGAGATATATAGAATCGGTGGAAAATTAGATCTTCTTATTACATTGAAAGATGAAAAGGCGAAGAACAAGTCTGGAAGGATCTATCTTGATGAAATAGCTGAAAGAGAGAGTACGCCACTTCTAAAAATCAATAATATTAACGATCCTGAGGTCATTGAAGCTCTTAAAAAGCATGAGATTGATTGGCTTTTCATTATTGGTTGGTCACAGATTGCTAAGAAAGAAGTTTTAGAAACACCGACCAATGGTTGTATTGGAATGCATCCTACACTTTTGCCTGTTGGTAGAGGTAGAGCAGCTATTCCATGGGCTATTATTAAAGGGCTAGATAAGACTGGTGTTACTATGTTCAAGCTTGATGAAGGTGTAGACACTGGTGACATTATCGGTCAGGGTGTTATTGAGATTAATGAGAACACTACAGCAACAGATCTATACAAGAAGGTTGATGAGATGCATGTAGAGCTAATATCAAAGTATTGGGATGCTATTGTTAATGACAGAGTAGTTCTTACAAAGCAAGATGAGTCTAAGGCTACTGAGTGGCCAGGAAGAAAACCTGAAGATGGGGAGCTTCTGAGTTCAATGACAATGGATGAAGCAGACAAACTAGTTAGGGCAGTTGCACATCCTTATCCAGGAGCTTTTTATAAAGTTGGAGATAAGATAATTAGAATTTGGTCAGCTAAGGTTGATCCAAATGAAGGAGAAATAAAACTAAGCAATGGGTACTTAACACCGATCGATTATGAAATAGAGGGATAGTATGCAGAAGGCAATTAAAAGGTTAATAGATATCATTCTTTCATTAATAGTATTAATAGCATTTTTGCCTATATGGATTATCGTTGCCATTCTTATTAAAACAACCTCAAAAGGACCTATTTTCTTTCTACAAGATAGACCAGGGCAACACAAGAAGATATTCAAGGTTTATAAGTTTAGAACCATGAAGCCTGGATCTGAAAAGATGGTTAAAGGGCAAGAAGTTATGAAGGATGATGACAGAGTAACTTCCATAGGTAAGTTTTTAAGAAGAACAAAGATAGATGAAATTCCACAGGTGCTTAATGTTCTAAAGGGTGAAATGAGTCTTGTTGGCCCAAGGCCAGAAAGAATCGCATCTCTTGAGGAGTACGATGAGGAGATTTCAAAGAGGCTTAATATGAGGCCTGGCATGACTGGACTGGCTCAGGTGAGTGGGAATATTCATTTGAACCTTCAGGATAGATATAAACATGATGTTTACTATGTGGAACATTATAGTTTGTGGCTTGATGTCAAGATTATCTTTAGAACCGTAGGTGTTGTATTGTTTGGTGAAGATAGATATGTGGATAAGCGTTTGGTTGATCTAAATTCTGCTCAGAGAGGCACATCGGTATGAAAAGAATATTGATTACAGGAGCTGGAAGTTACATAGGCACTTCATTTGAGAATTGGGTTAGTCAATGGCCTGAGAAGTATCAAGTAGACACCATTGATATGAGAGGAAACGAGTGGAAAGACAAACTATTCAGTACATATGATGTGATTTATCATATCGCTGCAATTGTTCATGTCAAAGAGAATGATACTGAGAAGTATTTTAGTGTGAATAGAGATCTCGCAGTTGAAGTCGCAAAGAAAGCGAAAGCAGAAGGCGTTAAGCAGTTCATCTTCTTAAGTACAATGGGAGTTTATGGTAAAGAGACAGGGTTTATAGATGAAAATACTAAGCCGAACCCCAAGACACCATATGCTCAGTCTAAGTTAGAGGCTGAAGAATTATTAAAAGGATTAACGAATGATTCCTTTAAGGTTGCTACATTAAGGCCACCGATTGTTTATGGGAAAGACTGCAGAGGGAATTATCCTAGACTTGCTGGTATGGCTTTGAAGTTACCTATTTTCCCGAAGGGAAAGAATGAACGAAGCATGATTTTTATTGATAATTTGTCTGAATTTGTGAGACTAACGATAGATAAAGAGTTGAGTGGACTGCTCTTCCCTCAAAATAAAGAGTATGTTAATACGACTGAGCTTGTGAGGTTAATAGCTAAAACTCATGATAAAGAACTTAAAGTAACTGGAGTGTTTAATCCATTTGTGTATTTAGGGATAAAGATGTCAGAGACCTTTGGAAAAGTGTTTGGGTCATTTACCTATGACAAGCAAATGCCAGGTGGTCCTGAGGAGTATAATTATGAAACTTGTTCGTTTAAAGAATCTATTGAGCGGACAGAGAAATAGATATTGGAGGAGTTAATCTATGAACTACCCTAGTTTTTCTGTGTTAATGTCAGTTTACATTAAAGAGAAACCAGAATATTTAAGAGAAAGTATTTTGAGTGTTTTAAATCAAACAGCATTACCAGATGAAATTGTTCTAGTTAAAGATGGGCCATTGACGATTGAGCTTGAAGCTGTGATTAATGAATTTATAGATAATGATATTCTTAAAATAGTTGAAATAAAAGAAAATGTTGGGCTTGGAAAAGCTTTAAATAAGGGGTTATTAGAATGTAGAAATGGAATCATTGCGCGAATGGATACTGATGATATAGCAAAACCAGAAAGATTTGAAAAGCAATTAGAACACTTCATGCATAATCCAACATTAAGTGTTCTTGGATCTGCAGTTGAAGAATTTATCGATAATCCAAATAATATTATAGCGTATAATACTGTCAAAACAGAATATGAGAGTATAAAGAAAACGATAAAGTTTAGAAATCCTATAATTCATCCAACTGTAATGTTTAAAAAAGAAGATGTGATTAATTCCGGGAGCTATAAAGATTGGCACTTGAATGAAGATTACTATTTATGGATAAGGATGATACAAAGAGATTATGTGTTTAAAAATATAAACGAACCTCTTGTATCTATGAGAATCACTAATGAAACATATCTTAGGAGAGGTGGATGGAGATACTTTATCACTCAGAAGAAATTATTTGATTATATGCTTAAGAGTAAAACGATAAATATCTTTGAATACCTTTATAACAATGGGATTAGATTTGTAACAAGAATACTGGTTCCCAATAACATCAGAAAACAAATGTATTTGAAAATGTTAAGAAAGAAGAAAGTGTAAATGTTTTCAAGTTTATTTATAACATAGACAATTAAATGCAATTATGAAAGCTTCATAGACTAGTTAAAGAAATTAAGGATTCAAATGGAACATTTCTTGAATTAAGGGCTTTAGTATAGGGGTGAAAATGTGAAAAAAAGCGGAGTACTATTATTTTTTGTAATATTGATACTTTATTTAGCATCAATGTTATTACATTTAAATGGAATTTTTGATAACGAATTGGGCCTAAATCTATTAAAAATTCAATTAATAGCTCTATTTGGAACAGTGTTACTATTTGCAATAAAAAAGTTTGGTATATATAGCTCATGGTCCCTATTTCTACTTGCATTTTTTCTATTTAATTTATCAAGATTTTTTCTTGATATACTAGGAATCGCTTCGGTAAGCGCATCCGATAAATATGTATTTTATACAATCAGTAGAGAAACAATCATAACGATTTTGAACTCATATGTTGTTTTCTTAATTTTTTATTTATTATCCATGATAGTGATAAAGCAAAATAAAAATGCATTAATTCGCATTGCTAATTCACCAAACTTAGAAAAGGCTACTTCAACTATATTATTATTAGTTGCCCCTTTTGTTGCAGTCAAACTAATAAATGACATTATACAGGTTTTATCAAACAGTTATTTTTCATTATACTCAAATAATTCATCAACATTCAGATTGTTGAACCCATTCTGGTTTGTTTTTTATTTTACGGTTCCAATTTATTTGGCTTCAATACCAAAAAAGAAATACAAAAATCTTATTATATTTATTATTGTTATTATTATCGTGTTAGATTCGATGAAAGGATCTAGAGGGGCACTCTTTAGACCATTATTATTTATTGTTTGGTATTATGCATTATTAGGAAAAAAACTAAGTACAAAAACATCAATATTGGCTGTTGTTTTGACACCTATAGTATCAAATTTATATGTTTTTTTTAGAGAAGGTGGAATTGTAATTAAGAGTTTTTTAAGTTCGTTTTATACTTTTTTATATTCGCAAGGAGTAACAGCCGTTTTCTTTGCAAACTTTTTAGATTATAGAGATGGATTTTCAAGAAACACGAGGTTCTATTTTCTGTCTGGCTTTATAGAACCTGTAAGAAGATATATTACGCAAAGAACAGCGTATAGTTCTGGAAGAAGTCAAAGGTTTGTTGATGTTACTTATTCACTTGACCACAAACTAATGCATGAAATATCTCCAGAGTTATACGCTCAGGGAGTTGGTTTTGGTAGTAATATTGTCGCAGAATTTTACGCCTTTGGTGGATATATAGGAATTGCTATTCTCACAATCCTATTATGCTATTTAATAAACTTATTTGAAAATAAAAGTCGTATTAATAGGGTGATGCTAATAGTTTCCTTCTATTGGGTACAAAACTTAATTTGGGCACCAAGAGGAACTATGTTACCAAACCCAATATTCATACTTTTAAGTTTAATAATATACTATTTTATTAATACTGTAGTTAATAAAAATGATGGAAATTTTAAAAAAAGCAAAGAAGGGGTGAGCTAATGAAGGTTTCAATTGTATATATGGGAGATGTGAATGCTAAAAATGGAGCTTCTAAGGTAGTTAAGTCACTAATAGATAATAAAGCGGAATTCATAAATAATGGGATAACTATTAATAATTTATATGCTTCGAAGCCATATAATCAGGCTGATCAATTTTGGAATAAGAGTAAGAAAAATAATTTGGAATTTAGAGCTAAATTGAAATTGTTTCTTGGTAAAACAATGATAGGTAGTATTATTTCCTTATATCTACAATACTTTAGAAATGCAAAAATATCGGTTAAGAAAGTTATTGAAAGTGATGACAATAGTGATTTGTTAATATTTCATGACATTTTTTCTTGTTATACCTATTATAAGAAGAAGAAAAATTTTGATGAAAACGTAATTTTAGTTTTGCATACCAATGGAGATACATGGAAGATGGTGTATGAATATTTCCCAAAACTGAATAAGAAATTATTTAATAGGTTTTTTAATTACGTAGAAAAGTATGTTTGTGAAAATTCAAATAGAATTGTCTTTGTTTCTGAAATGTCAGCTGCAAATTTTGTAGGTTTGAGACCAGAATATAAAGATAAGATAGCATGTATTTATAATGGAATTGATAGTTCTAGTGATTTAGCGAATGAAATTGATATAGAACGATTAAGAATGATTAGTGTTGGAACTTTAAATAGTAGGAAAGCACAGAATTTGATTATAGAGAGTTTAGCACAGATTGTTGATAAATCAATTAAACTCACTTTGGTGGGAGATGGTGAGAAAAAAGAAGAGTTCTATGAAATTGCAGAGAATAATCAGGTGTTAGATCAAGTGGATTTTTTAGGTAGTAGAAATGATGTTGAGGAGATACTTCGAGGTCATAATCTATTCATAATGTCTAGTAAAGATGAAGGATTACCAATTTCAATTATTGAAGCAATGAAACATGGGTTACCTATTATTGCAACAAACGTGGGAGGAATTCCAGAATTAATAGATGGAAATGGAATTCTTGTAGAGCCTGATGTTGAAAGTATAAAGAAAGCTATTGAAGAACTAAATAATAATAAGACTACTTTAAAAGAAATGTCAATTAAATCAAGAAAAATCTTTGAACAAAAATTTACTGTTAATCGAATGATAAAAAATTATTCCGATTTAATAAAAGAGGTTATTTATGAAAAAAATTAAAGATCTTTATCATAAAAATATTGTAATAAACAGAGTCGGAAGATTAGGAATAAATATAAGAAATTATCCGTTACAAGACTATGAAAAAAGTTGTAGTATAAGAAAAATCCTAGATGTTTGGAATTGCGAAAAGCTTTCAAAAGATATGAAAATGTATTTAGAAGACAGTTCTCCCGATGGAGCACTTTATGGAATTCTCCATTGGATAAAAAAATATGCCGGTATTAGTAAAAAATTAAATTTTTATGTGGAACATGGTCTGTACTTTGGTGATTTAGTTAGAGAAAACGCAGTGGACTCTATATATGACGGCGTAATTACATTCAGTAAACACAGGGCAAAAATAATTAATGAAAAATCAGATAAGAGAGTCTTCACAATTGGTCCATATATTCATTATGCGGATGATTATTATGGGCTTGAAGAATTTAAAAAAATCAAGGCCAAGTTAGGTAAGACACTTCTGTTTTTCCCACCGCATTCTATTAAGGGGCATGATGCAAAATATGATATTTCAAGTATTGTTACAAGATTAAAAGAATTTAAAACCGAATACAACACAATTATGGTATGTATGTACTATAAAGATGTGCAAAGAGGTCTACATAAAGAATTTGAGAACGAGGATTTTTTTGTTGTAACAGCCGGACATTTTTATGATTATAATTTTCTAAGCCGATTAAAAAGTATTATAAAACTCTCTGATCACACTGCATCAATGGCTATTGGCACACATATAGGATACTGCTTACAGCTAGACAAATCACATGAGATAATCAACAAGGACTCAAGCATAACTATTCCTGATGATACAAATAAGTTGTTTAGTAGTATAAAGGAAAGTGAAATCGAAAATAGAGGGCCTAATTATTTGAAAACTTTTACAGAGGATGAAGAAACAATATTAAATGCATTTTTCAATATGGGAAGTATTATAACAATCGAACAACAAAAGATAAGTGATAAATACTGGGGGCTGTCTGAGATCAAATCAAAACTTGACTTAAAAAAAGAACTATTAGGTAATGACGATGGATATTGATAAAAAAGATATAATCTGGAGCTATTTTTCACAAATACTTCAATTTGCAGCAAGTATAATAATCTTACCTATTGTATTGATTAGACTTTCAGAATTCGATATTTCAATGTATTATATTTTCACATCAATAGGTCTTTTCATAAACTTAGTGGATTTTGGATTACAGCCCACGCTATCGCGCTTTGTTTCATATATATACTCTGGTGCACAAACACTTATAAGGGAAGGTTTTGTTGGTAGTGAAACAAATTCAGTTAACTATCGATTATTAAAAGAACTAGTAGTAAGCGTAAAACGAATATATGGATTTTTGACAATCAGCATACTACTAATTTTAGGTACTCTTGGCACTTTTTATATAAGCAGTTTAGCCAGCCAAGACTATAGAACTACAATGATTGCTTGGATTTTATACTTGATTTCTGCATGCTTTAATTTGTTTTACTATTATTACACACCATTATTAATTGGGCGAGGACTCATTAAAGAGTCTCATAAGACAATAGTTTTCTCTAAACTATCATACATTCTTATTGCATATATCGGTGTAGCATTGGGCTACGGTCTAATAGCAATATCGTTAGCGAATTTAATAGGAAGTTTTGTCAATAGATTTTTATCTCACATTATGTTCTTTGATGAAGAGACAAAAAGAAAATTCCAAGCTATTGATGTACGAGTAAGAGTTAAAGAAACGTTAAGCATTATAGGGCACTCTTCAATAAGAATGGGGCTAGTCTCGTTGGGAACTTTTTTAACTTATAGATCTAACATTTTCTTTGCATCTAAATATTTAAGCATCGAACAAGTTGCTTCCTATGGTTTGTCAATTCAAATAGTTACATTGTTAGTGAAAATCGCAACATTGTTCTTTAATACGATGCTCCCTAAATTTAATAATTTACGATTTTTAGAGAAGAAAGATGAATATAAGAGACTTTTTATTATGAGTTGGGGCATCATGGTTATTACTTACTTGTCTGGGGCAACAGTAATAGTTTTGTTTGGAAATAGAATCTTAGAAATAATAGGATCGAATGCGCTATTGTTAAGTGATGAATTGTTACTGTTTATGTTGCTTACATTTCTATTGGAGATTAACCACGGAATATCAATGTCTTTTCTTAGTACAAACAATATTATTGAATATCATAGAAGTTCAATTTTTACCGGAATAGCGACAGTTGTAATTGCATTTATATCATTGGAGTATCTAAACTTAAATGTTTATGGACTCTTGATTGCTCAATTTATATCATCATTAGCTTATAATAATTGGAAGTGGCCATTAGAAGTGAAGAAGCTGCTTAGCTCTAATTATTACGAGTATATAAAAACATTCGTCGATATATCAAAACATGAATTAAGAAAGGTGAGAAAAAATGCTTAATAACAAATCAATTCTAATCACAGGTGGAACAGGTTCATTCGGAAAACAATTCACGGAAATGGTACTTAAAAAATATGATCCTAAGAAAATTATAATTTATTCACGGGATGAATTTAAGCAAGATGTCATGAGAAAAGATTTAGCACAAAAGTTTCCAGAGGAAATTTCGAAATTGAGATTTTTCATTGGAGATGTAAGAGATAAAGATAGACTGTATCGGGCATTTAAAGGAGTAGACTATGTCATCCATGCTGCTGCAATGAAGCAAGTGCCTGCATGTGAATATAATCCTTTTGAAGCGATTAAAACAAATATTCATGGAGCTCAGAATATTGTTGATGCAGCGATTGATTGTGGTGTTAAAAAAGTTATTGCTCTTTCAACAGATAAGGCAGTAAACCCAATTAACCTTTATGGGGGAACAAAGCTAGTTTCAGACAAATTATTTGTTTCAGCAAATTCTTATCGTGGAGATGAAGGAACAGTATTCGCAGTAGTTCGGTATGGAAATGTTTCCGGAAGTAGAGGATCGGTAATTCCTTTCTTTAGAGAATTACTAAACAATGGTACCACGGAACTTCCAATAACAGATACAAGAATGACGAGATTCTGGATGACTCTTGATGATGCAGTAGATCTAGTTGTAAAAGCAGTAGAAGAATCAAAAGGTGGAGAAACTTATGTATTTAAAAATCCATCATACACGATTACTGATATTGCAGAAGCTATGAATCCTGGGGGCAAGATAAATGTTGTTGGAATCAGAGAAGGCGAAAAACTTCATGAAGTTATGATTACCAGCGATGATTCAAGAGGTACCTATGATTATGGTGATCATTATATAATTTATCCAAATTACATTTGGTGGTCAAAGGATCATTACTTTAAAGAAGGTGGCACTTTAATTGAGGAAGGCTGGGAGTATAACTCAGGAACAAATACTGAGTGGTTAGATGTAGAAACATTAAGAAATAAGATTAAAGAATTAGAATTATAGTTGGGAGGAATAATTGTGAATAAACTTGCTATATTAGGCGGCAAACCGACAAGAAATACCTATTTGTCATATGGTAAACAAACTGTAGATGAATCAGATATACAAGCAGTTGTTGATGTGTTAAAAGGTGATTATCTAACCACTGGCCCATTCGTAAAGGAATTTGAAGATAAGGTAGCTAACTATGTAGGGGCTAAGTATGCTGTTGCAGTTTCAAACGGTACTGCTGCTCTTCATATGGCTTGTTTTGCAGCTGGAATAAAAGAAGGTGACGAAGTCATAGTCAGTCCTATGACGTTTGCAGCTTCGGCCAATACTGTACTTTACTGTGGCGGAACTCCCGTTTTCGCAGATATTGATCCAGTGACTTATAACATTGATCCAGATAGAATTGAAGAGAAAATCACAGATAAGACCAAAGCAATTATTCCGGTAGATTTTTCAGGCCAATCTGTTGATATGGACAGAATTAAAGAAATTGCAGATAAACACGATTTAATTATCATAGAAGATGCTGCCCATGCATTAGGTAGCGAATATAAGGGAAGAAAAGTTGGCAGTCAAGCGGATATGGTTGAGTTCAGTTTTCATCCTGTGAAACCAATCACAACTGCTGAAGGTGGAATTGTAACTACAAATAGTGAACATTTATACAAGAAGATGATGATTTTTAGAACACATGGAATCACACGAGATCAAGAAATCTTAAATGAAAATCATGGTCCTTGGTATTATGAGCAACAACACCTTGGATACAATTATCGATTGACTGATGTTCAAAGTGCACTTGGAACAAGTCAAATGAATAAAATTGACGAGTTTATCACTCGAAGAAGAGAGATAGTCAAACAGTATAATGACGCCTTTAAGGACTTAAAAGAAATTAAGACACCTTTTGAAGCTGAGTTTTCTAATTCAGGTTGGCACATTTATGTGATTAAAGTTAAGCCTGAGTTATTAACTGTAACACGTAAAGAAATCTTTGAAGCTTTACAAGCGGAGAATATTGGTGTTAATGTTCATTACCTTCCAGTATATCTTCATCCTTATTATAGAGATTTAGGCTATGCAAAAGGCATATGCCCTAATGCAGAAGAACTGTATGAAAACATGATCACTTTACCACTATTCCCAAGCATGTCTAATGAAGATGTGAATGATGTTGTGGTAGCAGTGAAAAAAGTAATAGATTATTACCGAAAGTAGGTAAGAATATGAAAATAGGTGCAATAATTCAAGCAAGAATGGGCTCAACCAGACTACCCGAAAAGGTTATGAAAAACCTTCAAGGGAAAACAGTTTTAGAACACGTCATAGAAAGAGTTAGACAGTCTAAATTGATTGATGAAATCATAATTGCAACAACAACTCATGAGCGAGATGCAGTGATAGAATCTGAGGCTTTAAGATGTGGCGTAAAAGCTTTTAGAGGAAGTGATGATGATGTCCTATCAAGATACTATTATGCTGCAAAAGAGAATAATCTTGACGTAGTTGTTCGCATTACATCAGATTGTCCCCTTATTGATTCGGTAGTACTAGATGAGATTGTCAAGTTCTATCTAGAAAACAATTATGATATTGCTTCAAATGCTGGTTCTGATTTATCAAATAGAACATATCCTAGAGGGCTTGATACAGAAATTTTTTCTTTTGAAGTTTTAGAGAATGCATTTAATAATGCAAAAGAGAAATACCAAAGAGAGCATGTTACTCCATATATTTATGAGACTTCTGATAGTAATTATTATTATAAGAATAGTGTAGATTACTCGAAGTATAGGTGGACATTAGATACAGATGAAGATTTTGAACTTATTTCAGAAGTATATAAGCATTTATATCATGGAACCCATGATTTTTATTTAAGTGATATCGTCAGATTATTTGAGAAGATGCCAGAACTTTATGAAATAAATGCTCACATTGAGCAGAAAAAAATCTAGGAAATAGGATTGATATCGATGAAAGTTAAAATTTTAACTGAAGGTGGAAAGAATATAGGATTAGGACATATCTCGAGATGTATGTCACTTTATGCTGAAGTTTCAAGGAGAGATATTTCAATTGATTTTATAATTAATGGCGATGTGAGCAGTATTGATTTTTTACATGGAATAACATTTAAGAATGAAAACTGGCTTCAAGGAGAATTTTTGCATAATTATATAACTTCAGATGATTATGTTATCATTGATTCATACAAGGCAGAAAAAGCAGTCTATGATTCTATCGTCAAACTTTCAAGCAAAGCAATGTTCATTGACGATATTGGTAGATTAGATTATCCCGAGGGAATCATTGTGAACCCTTCTTTGGATTCAACCAGTATTGATTATTCAAATTCCCCGAATAGCATTCTTTTAACAGGTCCAGATTATGTCATTGTAAGGCCACCTTTTGTAGGTATAAAAAGAGAAACTGCTTTTAATGGCCTAAATAGAATTCTTATTACAATGGGCGGGACTGATATCAGGAAATTAACACCTCTTCTTATTAATAATGTCTGTAAGAATCTAAAAGATATTGTATTTGATATTGTGATTGGTTCAAAAGAGACACATGAACTTTATGATCAATATTTAGGGTTTAAGAATGTTGCCATACACTATAATATTGATGCAACTGAAATGTTTGAATTAATGATGAGCTGTGATTTGGCTATTACAGCTGCTGGTCAAACAATTTATGAATTATTGGCTACACAAACACCGTTTATTCCGATTCAAATTATTGAGAATCAAGAAAATAATATCAGATCATTATTAAAATACAATTCGAATCAGATTGTTCTAAAATATGATAATAACAATTTAGTAGAAGGCATATTCAACGCTTTGGATATCTATGATGCGAGTGGATATAGACAAGAACAAAACAAACCTTATGAAGGTCTTATAGATGGATACGGAGCAAAAAGAATCATTGATAAACTATTGGAAGATTTGTAGGTGAAAAAATGAAGAAAGTTATATTCTGTGGTTTTGGGAAACTCGGCAGAGACTGCATGAAAGCAATACTTGAAAATGGGTATCAAATTAAATATGTCATGACCCATAGAGAAAATGAGGTCAATAGTGTAGATACATTTGCACAAAGCGCAGGAATAGAATACAGTTATGTAGATGCAAGAAAAAATCTGAGAGACTTAACTGAGCAAATTAAAAGTATAAGTCCTGACTTTCTAATCAGTGTTAATTATAGGTACATAATTCCAAAAGAAATATTTACTTTAGCTGATTTTGCGCTCAATATTCATGGATCTTTACTGCCCAAATATAGAGGCCGTACACCTCATGTCTGGAGCATAATAAACGGTGAAACTGAAAGTGGAATCACATGTCATTTGATTGAAGAATCGGTAGATACAGGTGATATAATATCGCAAAAAGTGATTCCAATTGAACTCAAGGATACTGGATATTCTCTATTAAAGAAATTTGAGTCAGAATATCCCACACTTCTGATTGATTCAATAGAAAAACTAATTAATGGAAGTGACCTTACTAAGCAAGATGATAAATTTGCAAGTTATTATGGGAAGCGAACTCCTGACATGGGTTATATTGATTTTAGAAAGAAGGCAAGTGAAGTTATTGATTTTGTTAGGGCTCAAGCCGAACCTTATCCCGGAGCATATTATTATTTACTGGATGGCAGAAAAATTATTATCAATAGAATTGCTATACATGAAATAAATGATTTCAATACGGAAATCGGTGTGATAATAGAGATGGATAATCGTTACTATGTTCGGTGTGAAGATCAAACACTTAGGATTGAAGATTACAGAGTCATAGATTAGAATGGAGGAAAATTATGTCGATAACAATTGGAGATTTTACAATTGATAATAACAGCAAGACGTTTATTATAGCTGAATTATCAGCTAATCATGGACATGACATCAATATCGCTAAAAAAACAATAAAAGCAGCTAAAGAATCAGGTGCTGACGCTATTAAAGTGCAGACATATACAGCAGATACTCTAACCATTGACTGTGATAATGAATATTTCAAACTAGATAGTGGTACCATCTGGGATGGCCGTACGCTTTATGATTTATATAGTGAGGCTTATACTCCTTGGGAGTGGCAAAGAGAATTGATGGAGTATGCGAGGAGCATAGGACTTATCTTCTTTTCAACTCCATTTGATAAGACTGCAGTCGATTTTTTGGAAGAGTTAGAAGTTCCAGTATATAAAGTAGCTTCTTTTGAGATTATGGATATTCCATTGATTGAATATATTGCATCAAAGGGTAAGCCAATGATTATGTCTACAGGGGTTGCTTCCTTAAGTGATATTGAACAAGCAGTGGATGCATGTAAACGTATGGGAAATAATCAGATTATTTTATTAAAGTGTACATCGGCATATCCTGCGAAAATTGAAGATGTAAACCTTAATACAATTCCAAACATGAAAGATACATTTGGAGTAGAGGTAGGATTATCAGATCATACTCTTGGAATTACAGTTCCAGTCGTGTCAATTGCTTTGGGTGCAAAAGTGATAGAGAAGCATTTCATATTAGACAAATCAATTGGAGGACCCGATTCGAGTTTTTCGCTTGAACCACTTGAATTTAAACAAATGGTCGATTCTGTAAGAGATGCTGAAATGGCTCTAGGTAAAGTTGATTATAGTATGAACGAAAAGAAAAAGAATAGTCGAATATTGGGTAGATCATTATTTGTTGTAAAAGATATTAAAGCAGGAGAGGCATTTACTGAAGAAAATGTTAGATCTATACGACCTAGCAATGGACTCGCTCCAAAGTACTTTAGTGAAATAATTAATCGAAAAGCAACTACTGATATAGCGCGAGGAACACCATTAAGCTGGGACAAAGTGAAATAATCAACCATGAGTTTTGGGGGAGGTGACCAATTAAAATGCCAATACTAATAACCGGAGGAGCTGGCTACATAGGCTGCCATACGGTAAAATATTTTCAAAAACAAAATGAAGAAATCATCGTTGTAGATAATCTGCAAAGTGGCCATGATGCTTCTATTATTGTGGACCATTTGTATAGGATTGATATTAGAGATAAAGATCAATTAGACGAGGTTTTCAAGACTCATAATATCGAAGCAGTTATTCACTTTGCCGCGAACTCTCTAGTTGGAGAGAGCATGGAAAAGCCATATGAATATTACCATAACAATGTCTTTGGAATGCTTTGTCTTCTTGATGTAATGAAAGAGAATAATGTAAATAAGATCGTATTTTCATCAACAGCAGCTACATATGGTGAGCCGAAGAGCATCCCAATCATGGAAGCAGATGAGACAAGCCCGACTAACGCCTATGGCGAGACCAAACTTGCTATGGAAAAAATGATGAAGTGGTTTGACCAGGCTTATGGAACAAAGTATGTATCCCTAAGATATTTCAATGCTGCAGGAGCTTATGAGACAGGTGAGATAGGAGAAGACCATCATCCAGAGACACACCTTATTCCACTTATTCTTCAAGTACCACTTGGAAAACGTGATAAGATTTACATGTTTGGAGATGACTATCCAACTGAAGATGGAACATGCGTAAGAGATTATATCCATGTTATGGACCTTGCTTCAGCTCATTATAAAGCACTTGAGTATCTGAGGAAGGGAAATGATAGTGATATATTTAACCTTGGAAACGGCAATGGTTATTCAGTTAGAGAAGTAATAGAGACTACAAGAAAAGTAACTGGTCATCCAATTCCAGCAGAAGTGAAAGAGAGACGTGCAGGCGATCCAGCAACTCTGATAGCTTCATCTGAAAAAGCAAAGAGCGTATTAGGATGGAAACCAGAGTTTGATTGGCTTGAGAAGATTATTGAAGATGCCTGGAGATGGCATAAGAGTAATCCTAACGGATATGAGAAGTAGATATATAAAGCCCTAACACTGTTTAGGGCTATTTCAACATAGAAGGGCTATCAACACAGCCCAAATACTAAATAGGGGGAGGTCTTAACATCACATGAAAGTACGCAAAGCAGTCATACCAGCAGCTGGCCTTGGAACGAGATTTTTACCAGCTACAAAGGCTATGCCAAAGGAAATGTTACCAATTGTAGATACACCTACAATTCAATATATTATACAAGAAGCAATTGATAGTGGAATTGAAGAGATACTTATCATTACAGGGAAAAGCAAGAGAGCAATCGAGGACCACTTTGATAAAAATGTTGAATTAGAACTGGAACTTGAGAAAAAGGCCAATGAAGAATTATTGAAAGTAGTTAGAGATATTACAGATCTTGTCGATATACATTATATAAGACAAAAAGAAGCCAAAGGATTAGGGCACGCCATCTACTGTGCAAAGACTTTTGTAGGCAACGAGCCATTTGCCGTTATGCTTGGTGATGATATTGTTGAAAATGGAGATGGGAAGCCTTGCCTGCAGCAGATGATTGAAGTTTATGATGAGTATCAAACTTCAGTGTTAGGCGTTCAAACTGTTAAAGATGAAGATGTATGTAAATACGGCATTGTTGATGGAGAGCGTGTATCGGATAGAGTCTATACCGTGAAGGGCTTAGTTGAGAAGCCTGCTGTAGATGAAGTGCCATCGAATGTTGCAATATTAGGAAGATATATCATCAATCCAGGTATCTTTGATATTCTAGCTGAAACCAAGCCAGGCAAAGGTGGAGAAATTCAATTGACGGATGCTTTAAAAGAGCTGGCACTTCAAGAAGATATGTATGCTTATGACTTCATCGGCAAAAGATACGATGTAGGAAACAAGCAGGGATTCCTTGAAGCTACTGTGGAGACAGCTCTTAGAAGAAGTGATTTGAGAGAAGAATTCTTATCTTATTTAGTGAAGGTAGTTGAGAAGGAAGTTGGATCTTTGGGTGAGGTTGCTGCTGGGGGAGAATAGACATCATGATTTGGTATTATGGGTCATTCCACAACCCAAACTCCCCCACAACTCCCCAAGAGACTTTTCAACCACATAAGTAAATTTTGGGAATCGTATATGGGGCGTTAGAAGTAATAAGGGTTACATCAACTAAAGCTTAGATTTGAGAGGTGCCGGGCACGGACAAGTTAACAAGTTGATTAGGGTGATGGAGAGATGAGCAGCTATACAGAATAAACAGATAGGCAAATAGGCTGGTATCAAGATCGGTAGTGAGGGTAACACCTAGATGTGCTGTAATGGTAAACATCACAGATAAGCAGTGATGGTAACTTTTCAGATTAGCAGTGAAAGAGAACTGACAACGGATCAATATTGACTTAACAGAATAATACAGACATAACACATCAAAGAAAACGGGCATGAAGAGAGTAAGTTAGATAGCTTTGCCCGTTTTATTTATAAATGAAGGGGTCAGAATATTGTATTAATGGGTGGGTTTGGTGTTGCTACTATTACAAAGGAGTGATTGTTGGTATGTTCGCAGGATTTAATTTAAAGATTGATTTGTCTGAGATGTTGGATAAAGATGAGTATTATTTTTTGGGCAAATCAATTGATGAAAAGAACAAAAAAAGCATTGAAGAAGACCTAGAAGCATTTATTATTGATGGTGTAATTGATGGATCTTCTTTACAAGAAGAATGGTTCCCGCAGATAAAAGCAGATATATTTATTTCTCATTCACATAAGGACTTGCGCCTTACATATTGCTTAGTTGGTTGGCTTTACAAGAGCTTCAAGTTGAAAGCGTTTGTGGATTCAAATGTGTGGGGATTTGCTGATAATTTGCTTAGAAAGATAGATGACAAGTACTGCGTAAACAATAGCTCTGAAAGTAAATTCTATTCATATGAAAAAAGAAACTACTCCACAAGCCATGTCCACATGATGTTATCAGTAGCTTTAAATAAAATGATTGATAAAACTGAATGCTTATTCTTCCTGAATACACCAGAATCAGTGTCGATAACGGATACAGTACAAAATACAACATTTTCGCCATGGATTTATTCAGAATTATTCACATCTGAAGTGATCCGTAAACAGGAGCTATCTAGATATAGAAAAGGTATTATGGAGAAAAAAGCTATGTTTGAGTCTGCTGAGCTAATTATAAGATACAATATAAGTACGGATCATTTGATCGATCTAAATAAGAAAGACTTGATAGAATGGAGAATGACAAGAATGATCACAAACAACGTTGAACCACTAGATCAACTAGATCAACTTTATTATTTGAAGGGGATCTTTACTATTACTAATTGACTCAATTGTTGCGGAAAAGTT
This sequence comes from Amphibacillus indicireducens, assembly GCF_039539605.1. NCBI lineage: Bacteria > Bacillati > Bacillota > Bacilli > Caryophanales > Bacillaceae > Amphibacillus > Amphibacillus indicireducens. The sequence goes on from NZ_BAABDL010000071.1 coordinate 31,084, forward strand.
ATTAGAAAAGTTGAGTGGGAGGTGAAATATATTGAGCGTAGCAAGTATGAAGGAGTTTGAGAGAGAATATCTTAAGGCTTTACAAGAAGAAAGCGCAGGGCTATTTGCAGGAGCTGGCTTATCAAGAGCATCAGGATATGTTGATTGGAAGGAACTGTTAAGAGAGTTTGCTGACGATGTAGGATTAGAAGTTGAGAAAGAAAATGATTTAGTCGGACTTGCTCAATATTATTATAATGCCAAAGGTAAAAATCGAACATCAATTTCCAGTAAAATCGTATCCGAATTCACGAAGGATGCAAAAAATAATGAAAATTTGAAGATACTTTCGACACTGCCAATTAAGGTTTATTGGACTACTAACTATGACACTCTTATAGAGGATACTCTGAGAGATTGGGCTAACAAGAAGGTTGATGTAAAAAGAACAGTTGAGAACTTGTCGATAACTTTACCAGGAAGAGATGCTATAGTTTATAAAATGCATGGGGATGTATCGTTATCTCATGAGGCTGTAATTATTCGAGACGACTATGAAGCTTACAATGAAAAAAGACAACTTTTTACAACAAGCCTTCAAGGTGATTTGGTTTCTAAAACATTTCTATTTATTGGATTTAGCTTTGAAGATCCAAATCTAATGTATATTTTAAGTAGGATTAGAATTTTATTAGGTGAAGAACATACTAGACCACATTATTGTTTTATTCGAGAGGTCAACGAAAAAGAATATGATAATAAAGAAGATTATATTTATGACAAGACAAAACAGGAATTGCGCGTTCAAGATTTGGGTAGATATGGAATCTCTGCAGTGATGGTCAAAGAGTACGAAGATATTACAGAAGCATTAAAGAGAATTCTATTTAAACACAAGCTAAAGAAAATATTGATTTCTGGTAGTGCTGAAACTTATGGGGATATGAGTACTGAAGAGGCTAGTCAGTTCATATATAATCTTACTCGACAACTAATCAAACGAGACTTTAAAATCATTACTGGGTTTGGCAAAGGGATTGGCAGCTATGTAATTTCTGGAGCAATAGAAGAGATATTCGAAAATAAATATGGTCATGTTGGTGAGTACTTGATTCCACGACCGTTTCCTTTCTTGAGTTTAAAGGAAAAGCAAACTAATGAAATTTCAGAGAAATATAGAAAAAGTTTAGTTAATGATTGTGGTGTTGCAATTTTTGTATTTGGGAACAAATTGGACGAAGAGAGCGGGAAAATCGTCAACGCCAATGGAGTTTATGAAGAATTTAAACTGGCTAAAGAGATGAATAAAGTGATAATTCCTATTGGTTCAACTGGTTTTATGGCAAAAGAAATATGGGATTATGTGAATTCTAATATCGATGAGTATGATTATTTAAGAGACTCAATTGAAATATTGAAAGAAGAAAAAGAAGCAGATAAAATTTTTGCGGAAATATCAAAAATAATTACAATGATGAAAGGGGTTTAACTATGGCACGAAAAGCATTTTTTAGTTTTCATTTTGAACGCGACTCATGGAGAGCCGGACAAGTAAGAAATTCAAACTTAACACAACCTATAAATGGCTATATTGATAAGGCTAAATGGGAGGAAGTCAAAAAGAAGGGTGATCAAGCAATTAAGAATTGGATTGACGAGCAGCTAAAAGGGACATCAGTTACAGTTGTTTTAATTGGAAAAGAAACTGCGGATAGAAAATATGTTAAATACGAAATTGAAAAGAGCATAGAAAGAGGAAATGGGTTACTTGGAATTTATATTCATAATGTGAAAAATGTCCTTGGTGAAACTGATGAAAAGGGAAGAAATCCATTAGATAATTTCACTATAACGGTCAATGGACGAACTAGAATAGCATCAAATTATTTCAAAACTTACACTTGGTCATCAGTTAAAGGATACAATCACTTAGCAAGTTGGATTGACGAAGCTGCAGAACTTGCAGGGTTATAGAGTCATTTACTACTGAGAATTCGTATGGTTAAGAAGGAGGAATTATTATAATGAATGGCCAAAGTTATGCAATTGAGATTGAACATATTATTAGAGAAGTTTTTTCATGTGAAAGATTTGGATTTGGTGGCGTTGCTAATTCTGACTTTATTAGATCTCAACCGTTCACTGCGATCATCGCAGCCTTAGCTTATCAATTTTCAACAGCTGATGCAAACCACAGAAGTGAGATTGAGAAATTTATTGAAGACAATTCATTTTACTCTGATTTCAGCATTGATGAACTTCTTTTTTTTGAGACATCAGAAAAAATAATTGAAGGGACACATATAGATATTGGATTTCCAAATGGTGAAGAGGCAATAAAGAAAATTATCCTGGATTTTAGGAAGGTAGTTAAGTGATACAATTTTTGTATCTGTCGGATATTATCTGGAAATCATCATATAGTTCCAATTTTGAATTTGAGTAAACATGTCCGCTTATTCATGAATACCAGTATCACGTAAAGAGGTGAAGTCGTGGCAGAGAAAACAGACTATTTATTGAAGTGCATAGATTGTGGGGCTGATTTTTTTACAGAAGGAGAAAAAGATTTCTACCTAAGTAAAGGTCTCCATATGCCCAAGCGATGTAAGCCTTGCCGAGATAAAAAGAAGGCCAGGTATAAGGAAGAGGAATCGAAAGCTGCATTTGAAAAAGCTCTTGCAGCTTCACCTTATAAGTACATCAAGAAATCGAATTTACCCAAGAATGATCCTGATACTTCACTTTACATAATAGGAAATGGATTCGATCTAATGCACGGTGTTAAGTCCAGCTATTACAGTTTCAGAGATACATTGGGAAATAATTCATTACGTTTTGCTCTTGAAACCTATCTGAATGTTGAAGATTTATGGGCTGATTTTGAGGATGCTCTTGCTCATATTGATAGAGATGCCATGTTTGGTGTTGTTGATATGTGGCTTGACGATTTCGATGCCTATAATCCTGATGCCCAGGCAGCAGATTTCTTTGCAGCTGTTGATACAGCTACCGGACCGTCACAGACAATAACCCAGGACTTGCCTCGGAGATTTAGAATGTGGGTTGAGTCTTTGAAAGTGCCAGATCTGTCCTTTAGACCGCTTATTGACGTTATAACAAATTCTAAAACACTGAACTTTAATTATACTGAGTTTATTGAAGATCTCTACGGAGTAGACAAAGAGAATATCTGTTATATCCATGGTTGCAGAAGAAAAGTAAAATATCAACAAAAAGAGAAATTGATACTTGGCCATGTTCCTGGCGCAGGAGACACTGGTTCAGTTGGTGACTATAGATTACCAAAGCATAAGAGTGGTTACAAACGATATATGATAGAAGCAGCGGTAGAAACCGCAGCCCGAAACCTTTCATGGTATGATGATGAAACTACTAAATACTCCAAGGATATTATAAAGGGTCATCAAGAATTCTTTGATGAGCTTTCAAATGTAAGTCAGATAATCGTAATTGGCCATTCTCTTTCTCCTGTGGACTGGGATTACTTTAAAGAGATAATTAGTGTGAATCAAAAGAAGCAGGATGTTGAATGGTATTTTAGCTGTCATAGTCCACGCAATATAGAAAGTATTAAGGTTTTTTCGGGAGCTATGGGAATAGAAGCTGAACAGATTACATTATTTATTACATAAAGGATAGAGAGACTTCTTGTATTTGGAGGTGTTTATAATTTGAAGTATGAAAAGCTACCAATAGAGTATTGGGAGAAACGTGATTATTTATTATTTGTTTATGATGTTCTTGGCGATATGCTAAGAAAGGCTGATAAGCTTAGGCTCTCTGATTTTGAAATAAAGTTTGATTCAGAGGAAATAATTCATGATTTTGAAAAGGCAGAGGATATGTTTGAGTGGATGGATAGAAATAACCATCATGATACTTCTCTACAGATGTTTAAGAATCATACCTTTTTCAGCTTGTTAAAAGACTTTTGCTTTTTCATTTACGAATCTCTAAGTTGTGCAAGTAGAGGTAAGGTAACTGTAGCATATTCGTAAGCGTCAAATAATCCCCATCTAAAAATAGGTGGGGATTATTTGACGCTTACTCAATCACGTTAAAGTGATTTTGACTGAACTACTACGTTTCCACTGAAACACTGTAAATGGTACAGTGAACAACGGTAAATAAAATAAGAAGTCGTGAACAGGTCGAGTCTATTGATTATCTGGCGAGACAGGTGAGGTGCGGGAACTTTGTAAGAAAGTAAAATGAAAAATTGATTAGTAATTGGGTAAGGGAATTTTTCATGAAAAAAGGTTTTAGGTATGTGGATTATACTCATTAGGAAACTACATTGAGATGTTTGGATGAGTTAATTAAATCGCTAATGGACTTCACACAAACGATCGAAGAGCATTTAGGTATCAAAGCTAAGAATGAATTCTTACCAATGCAACCAGGTGATGTTAAAGAGGGGTATGCTGATATTGGTGAACTGACTGAATACGGCATTACAATTCGTCCATTAGTGCGGAACTTTCGTCCACAAATGTTGGAGTAAAAGTCCGTAGAAGTGGAGCTATTTTTCAGCAATATTCACAGTGGTCCAACAAAAACCAGTACGTTTTGAAATTTCATTGATAGACAATGATTTATTATTTCTTAAATTTTTGATATGATTGATTTCAGGCATTGCTAGCATCCTTTCATTTCCTCCCACCATTAATTGATTAGACACCATTAACGGTAGGATATTTTTAAGGGGTTGGCAAGCCTATTTTTATTGTGCAACCTTCTCACATTTTGATTGCAATACTCTCAACTTTTATTATGCATTAAACAGCTTGAGTACTTTCACCAATGTTTGATGCCCACTTTAGAGCTTCTTCAGACGTTTGTTCTAAATATAAACGATGATTTGGTGGCATATGCTCTTTTAGTGTGGCGAACTGGCCGAACTTCCCATATAATGTTTGATGAGAGGCAACTCTCATATGATTGAAATAGATCTCAATTATACTGTCTGATACTTTTACATCAACGTCTTTACCAATTAATTCATAGGGTACAGAATAAAACATACTGTTGATAGAGACATGATAATCAGATCGTACTTTGGCGGTACGCCATTCAGACAGTCTATAAGGCATCTCCGGGAGAGGGGAAAGGGCAAATTTCTCTTCTTCCAAAAATGCTGCCCACCTTGATCCTTTTCTGTTTTGAAAAGGTCTATGATTTAATGTCTCTAACTTTCTCCATATTTCCTCATTAAGTTCCTCTATTGAAAAGAATTTTGTATGTCTTAATGCTTGGCTAATCCACGTCGTTACAATATTTACGGATCCTTCTACTTTAGCTTTGTCTTTGGGTGAGCGGACGCGAGCTGGCATAATGATAGATTGATAATGCTCTGCCATTTCTGCATACGTTTTATTTAACACTATTTCTTTATTGTATGTTTTGTAACGCCTGTCCTTAAATTATCAGGCACAAGAATTTGTGGTGCTCCACCTAAATGATCAAAGGTATGCTGATGAAGCCGTATCCATGAAGGCAAGTCCATTCGATAAGAGCCTTCTACATAAAATAATTGAGAACAGGGAAGCGTTGCGATAAAAATATAAACCTTTTGTTTTCCCCTGTATCCGAGTCAATAACCGACATTGTTTTGCCGCCCAATCTACCTCGAGAATTTCACCAGGCTTTCTTCTAATACGCATTGTTGCTTTATACTTTAAGGCATAATCATGATAATGCTCTGCGAAAGTGAGATAAGCGTATGGGATTCTTCCTACACTTTTCGCCTCCCTCACATACTCATCATGCAATAAAGTCAATGTTACGTTGGGCTTTGCCAACTCGTCATGGACTTTATCAAAGTCCATCATATGGCGACCACTACTTTCTTGTTTCTTCTCTGGATAGAGAAAATCTTCTAACCAAGAATCGTTTATACCTTCCTCAAAAGGAAGCTTTACTCCTTTCTTTTCTGCAAGATTGATTACTTCCGTTACTTTCTGACGTGAGTGTTGTGTAATGGAAGCAATACTTCTTAACGACACGCCTTCACTGTGCAGCTTCAGTATCTTCTGATACGGAAACATAAAAAAACCTCCTATACATTTAATGTCACGCTTGAATACGACAATTATCGATAGCGTGCCCATTAAATATATAGAAGCTATATTATTAGTGGTACATTCTTCCGCAAAAAGTGGTAAACTCGTCCGCAATTAATGGTAAAAAGAACCGCAAGGTTGGTACAAATCAAATGCAATAATCAATATTAAGTATTTTTCTGACATATGGGCCTTCCTCATAATTTAATCTAAAATAATTATCTCATAAAGGAAAGTGCCTAGATACGTGTGTATTATTTGACGCTTACTTTTATTCTCACAAATTATACTTATTTTTTGTATTGCCGACAATGTTCGACAACATTTGCGGTATAACTCTGTTATGATGTACCTAAATAACAAATCACAAAGTATTGTTACTATCAGAATTATTTGTAGACTTAATAAAATCAAATTGATAAATACTTCAATTAACAAACACTGAGAATTAAAGAAAGAGACATTACAACTTTCTTATTGCATCATTCATAAAAAAGATGATCCACTCGCTAGAAAATAGCACTATTTTAACTAAAACTTTAGATGCTCATAACCATAGTACTATTTTTATTGTAGAAAGATCAAGGAGCATCACCGAGTGAAACTTAGAAAGAATTCTCTGTGATTGTTAATGTTGTAGATGGAACTATGAAGATTGTTTTTCACTGTCTGTCACAAAAACCATACACGTATACTTCCAAGATTAATGATAGTGGGATTATTGCTATATTCTTGATTAAATATACTGGTTCTTACTTGGGAGCTCTAGATCAAAAATTGTGTACTAAAATGGACAGAAATATGACATAAATGGAACATCTTCATGACGGTAATCAAATAGAAACCGTTACATTACCTATTCTGCATAAAATAATTATATGTATATTAAAATGATTATTGAAATCATCGCTACAGAAGTACTGTTTTAAAAATATATGTAATTGGGAGGGTTTTTGATGATATTAAAAGAGGTTATTCTAAAAAACTTTAGGGGGTATAAATCTAGTACGAGGATCACACTAGGCAAATTAACCGGGTTTATTGGTCAAAATGATTCAGGGAAATCTACAGTATTGGAAGCATTAGATATATTTTTTAATGAGAATAAGGGTGTAGTGAAAATTGACAAGACGGATACCAATATAAATGCTGATTCGAATGAAATCATTATAGGTGTTTGTTTTTCTACGTTTCCAGAAGAATTAATAGTTGATACTAGTGTGACAACTTCCTTAAAAGATGAATATTTACTAAATGAAAATGGTGAGCTAGAAATACACAAGGTCTATATTAATGGTTCATTAAAAAAGACGCTACTTATTACTAATTACCCTGCTAATCCAATTTGTGATGAATTACATTCAAAAAAGAAGAGTGATTTGCTTAAGATTATTGATGACCATGGTATTGAAGTGTCGGATAGAAGAACATCTTCTTTGATAAGGAAGGCGATTTTTTCCTCTATCTCTAACCCAACATTGGTACAGAAAAAAATATCTATCGATAATGAAGGTGGAAAACAGATTTGGACTAAATTAAAAGAGTATCTACCAATTTATGAACTTTTTCAATCAGATAGAAAAAATGAAGATCAAGATGGAGAAATTCAAGATCCAATGAAGTTGTTAATTAAGGAACTACTACAAGATGATGAGATCTCTTCGGTCTTAGAAGGTGTCTCTAATAAAGTCAAAAAAGAGTCGGAGTTACTAGCAGAAAAGACCTTAGAAAAGTTGTCTGAAATGAATCCAGAGATTGCAAAGGAATTAAAACCAGAGTTTAAGGATCCTACCTGGAATAGTGTTTTTAAATTTTCTATAAACAGTGATGAAGGTATAGCGCTAAATAAACGGGGGAGTGGCGTCAGAAGATTAATTTTACTCAATTTTTTTAGAGCGGAAGCGGAAAGGCGACGAAATGAAAGAAATGTACCAAATATAATATATGCATTTGAAGAGCCAGAAACTTCCCAACATCCAAATCATCAAATAATGCTAATTGATGCGTTTAAGGATTTAGCAGCAGAAGATATTAATCAAGTTATACTAACTACACACAGTCCTGCAATTGCTAAAATGTTACCTGTTGAATCTCTTAGATTAGTTAGTCAAAATGAAAATGGAGAGAAGTTAGTTGAAGAACATGGAGATGGGATGTTAGAAAAAATCGCCTCTAATTTGGGTGTGTTGCCAGATGTTGATGTAGAAAACCTATCCAATGTAAAAGTTGCTGTATGTGTAGAAGGAAAGAATGATGTATTCTTTTTAAGAAATATTAATGCTGCAGTACCAGAGTTGAAAGAAATTGTAGATTTAAATGATGATCGGATAATATTTATTCCGATGGGAGGTAGTACACTTCAATTTTGGGTGAATGAGAACTATTTAGATAAATTAAAATTAGCTCAAATTCATATTTATGACAGTGACATTGGTTCTAAACAACCAAATAAGTATAGTCATTTGATAGATACTATAAGAATTCGTGATAATAGTGTCGCATTTGAAACCCAACTAAGAGAGCTTGAAAACTATATCACACCAGATTTATTTTTAGAGGAACATCCTGGAACATTTGATAGGGATTCCTGTGATTGGGCCAGCTTTGATGTGCCAAGATTTTTAGCTCAAATAACGCATAAGTCTAGTGAATCAGCTACTTCTTGGGAAGACCTAGAGGAAAAGAAAATGAAGGATAAAATAGGTAAGTCAAAAAATAGAATTAATGGTGAATTAGCGAAAAAAGTGACTAAAAAACACCTAGATAAAAATAATTATTATGATGAAGTTTCTAATTGGTTTTATGAAATATCTAGAAAAATAAACTAACAGCTTCATAAAGGTTAGAATATTAGCAGTAAGACAAAAGACAAATCATCCTTGGGCTTCGATGGACGATTTAGAAGGACTAAAAAGTGCGGGATTATATTTGGCTGACCCAAATACAGGAAAAGAGGAAATAACTTTAGCGGGAATCCTGATTTTTGGTAGTGAAGAATTAATACATTTAGCTCTTCCACATCATAGAACGGATGCTCTTCTTAGACGAGAAAACTTGAATCGTTATGACGTCCGAGATGACATTAGTGCAAACCTTATGAGAAGCTATGAAAGATTGATGCAATTTACAGCAAAACATCTTAACGATAAATTTTATCTGGAAGGTGATCAGCGCGTAAGTTTAAGAGATAAGATTTTTAGAGAGGTCATTTCAAACTTATTGATCTATTGAGAATTCTCAAATCCATTCTCAGCAAAATTTATTATTGAGAAAAGCAGATTCTATATTGAAGATAGTAATAAACCACATAGAAATGATGTAATTGATCCAAAGAGTTTTTCTCCATATCCAAAGAGACCAACCATTGCGAAGTTCTTTAAAGAGATTGGATTAGGTGTCAGAAATATTTATAAATACAACAAAATATACTCAGATGCAGATCGTAAATTTATCGAAAGTGATGTGTTTAAGACGATTAATCCGTTGGTGGCACCAAAGATTAGTGAACAAGATGAAATCCAAGATACTACAGTAAAAATTACTGAATTTTGTAAAGAGCCTAAAACAAGAAAAGAAACTCAAGAGTTTCTGGATATTCAGAGTAGGAGTTATTTAAATCAAAAGATAATGCGACCATTGATTAAATGAGGCTTGTTAAGGCTACTTATTCCAGATGGACCAACAAGCAAAAATCAAAGGTATTACTCTAATAGATAAGATTTTTAGGCTAATAACGAGTAAAAGTCATTTCGGTGGATAATTTGATCAAAGGTCGGAGTTAATTTAAAAGTGAACCACATTGGCAATTGAATATTGAACCACTCGATCATCTCTCTAAATTATTCTGATTTAGAGAGAGGTTCGAGTGACTATTTTTACATTATTTTTAATTAAAGCGTCTGTTTCTAGTGTCTTTCGCGTTAAGTTTAATATTTTACGTATTTCTTAAGACACCCAAAATACCCCCTTGTAACAGTTTTTCACCCCCTGAGAACTAGGGTTATTTAATTACTCAATAAAAATTTATCCTTATTTACTTTCGACTCTCCTAATTGAAATGCTTCAGTCATTTTTATTAGGTATTTTTTCACTGTTTGTGGCTCGAAATGCTAAATTTACTTATTGAGAACCTCTAATAGAAGTCAATCATCGAAGTTTATATCGAGTTTTCTCTTAAAATACCTCTATAATTGTCATTCCAAATAAAATCATAATGATGATTGAGATTATGACCGCCGTTAAAATATCAAGTTTTTCAACTGATCATCACCTTTTTTGCTTTTTTCATTGTCCACCCATTCTATTGCATTGCAAACTAGAGAGAGTGAATAATTTTTATAAAGTACAGTAAAAATTAATCTCAAATCAACCTTTACATGCGAACGTGTATTCTATATAATGGATTCAAAGGGAGGGGAACAGGTGTACTAAATACTGTTATAAAGTCAATTAGATATAATCAACAATTAATAATGATTTACATGGATATTGAAGGATTGATAACGAAAAGATGGGTTAAAGCTCTTAGTTTATCAGAGGACTCATTTAGAGCTCATTGTTATTTAAGGAAAGGAACGCGTACGTTTAAGGTTGAAGGTGTATTGGCGCTTGTTCCTGTGGTTAGAGATGAAATGGCGGCTACCTTGGTTTGAGGAGGCATAGAAACTTAACAACTCATGTCTAATTGTCACAATTGATTGATGTATCTGTACTTTAACTCTATAATATTATTAAGAATATTATATTATAGCAACTTGGGAAAATGATGTAAATTTCATGAAAATTTAAATAAAGAGCAACTCAATAAAGATACGTAAAATCATTCTATTTCCAAAGAGAACTCTATTGGTATGGGTGTTAATGTATTACACAATCATTTTATAAGGGGGCTTTCGATATGAATTTACAGGAGAGAGGTATTTTAAGAGTGATGTTGCAAAACAAACTTTTTAAATCTGATGGCCAATCTTTTGAGGATCTGTTTGTATCGATCATGAATTATGTGGATAATGACTTTCAATCGATTAAACCTTGGGGGAATATCGGAGATAGAAAAAATGATGGCTATATAAAGAGAACAAATACATACTATCAAGTTTATGCGCCGGAAGAGATTGAAAAAGCATATATGCAGTCAATAAAAAAGCTTGCAACAGATTTTGATGGTTTAATGCAGCAATGGTCTCCGGTAAATTGCTTTTACTTTGTTTTAAATGATAAGTACAAAGGTATTCATCCAGATTTAATGCCTGAAATTCAGAAAATCAAAGATAAACATCATTTAGAAAGTGCAGGAATTATTACGGCTAAGGATATTGAAAATATGTTATTTACTTTAAAAGACGACCAAATTATTAGTATTGTAGGAATACCACCAGATCCATCAAATATCAAAAATATAGATTACTCAGCATTAAATGAAGTGATTACGTATATAATGGAACTCCCTATCCAAACTAAACTAGATGACGATTTGGTATTACCTGATTGGGATGAGAAAATTCAGTTTAACGGGTTGTCCCAAATCATAGCGGACTTTCTGAACACAGCTTCTTATCAGCTGCATAATTTACAAACTTATTTATCAAATAACGGGCACTTTGTTGCAGATGAATTGAAGATTAGAGTAAATGAAGTGTATCAGCAGGAAAAATCAACCAAAAATGGTGATCAGCTTTTTATGGCCATGGTTGAGCAGTTAAGTCCAAAGCAGACTCAGTCATATCAAAATACTGTTATTATTATAATGGCAAAATATTTTGAGACTTGTGATATTTTTGAGGAACCTAAAAAGGAGGAGAATGCATGATTATGCCAACTAAACATACCCACTATCCCCAATCCCTGCTAGGATTTGGTAGCTACCTCCTGACAAAAATTGATTACAAAAGAACAATAGATTCATTATGGCATGAGTATCAAAAGGATTTTTCCTCAAATAACTATCCAGTTAGACAGACTTTTGACAACTTTTTATTGACTCTGGTATTTCTTCACTCTGTTGGGGCAATTGAAGAAAGCAATGGGGGTGTGATCAAGTGCAATTGATAAAGGTATCCTCAAATAAAACAAGTTTTAAAACAGTTCATTTTAATAAAAGTGGTCTCAATTTCATAGTTGCAAAACAGAAAGATGCAGAGAATAAAGAGGTTGGTAGAACTTATAACGGTGTAGGGAAATCTTTATTAATTAAGATTATTCACTTTTGTCTCGGAGCTAGTAAGAAAAGTTATAAAACGTTTTGTAATCAACTACCTGGTTGGGAGTTTACATTAGAATTTGAAGCACAAGGAAGAAATTACGTTGCTAAACGAGCTACTGAGTATCCAAATAAAATCATTTTAGATGGTGAACCTTTAACCCTAGCTAAATTTAATAAGAAGATGGCTGAAGTAAGTTTTAATTTACCTGATGATGTTAGTTATTTAAGCTTTAGGTCTTTACTGCCTTCTTTTATTAGATCGAATAAAAAAAGTTATGTTAGTTTTTATGATACTTCGGGTGCACATCAATCATATCAAAAGATGATATATAATGCTTTTTTGTTGGGCTTAGACGTATTCTTAGCACAAGAAAAACAACAATTAAGAAAAGAGTATAATCGAATTAAAGATTTTGAAACGAATTTTAAGAAAGATGAATTACTCCGGGACTTTTTCTTTGGACAAAAGGATGTTGAGCTGACCATTGATGACCTTAATGATAAAATTGCAAAATTAGAGATGAATTTGGCGGAATTTAAAATAGCCGATGATTATCATATGGTTCAAAAAGAAGCAGATAATGTAGAGAACGAGTTGTTTGAATTAAACAATAAAATCATTTTATTGAAAAATCAAATCCGATCAATAGATAATAGTTTAAAAATAAAACCTAGTGAGGGTAATTTAGAAGATATTAAAAAGATTTATGGAGAAGTAAATGTTCATTTTTCTGATTCTGTAACAAAGACTTTGTCTGATTTAGAATCATTTTATGAAAAGCTGATTTCTAATCGGAACAGAAGATTATTGGAACAGAAAAATAAAATTAAAGCAGAAATAAAAGATAAAGCTAGCTCTGCAGAAAAAATGCAAAAATCATTTGATCAACTGATGAAGTATTTAGGAGAGCATGAGGCTTTAGATGTTTTTGTAACAATGAGTGAAAGATTATCTGACTTAAAATCAAAACGAGATAATTTAAAAAAATATCAAACGCTACAAAAAGAGTATAAAGAAAAGCTTCGTGAAATTGAAAAGGTCCAAATTGAACAGTCAGAGGTAACAGATAAATACTTAGAGAGTATGAAGCCCGAAATTGAAGAAATAAGACGTTACTTTCGGAGTCTTGTTAAACGATTTTATCCAAATAGTGTAGCAGGGTTAAAGATTGAAAATAATAGTGGTGATAATCAAGAAAGGTTTATTATTGAGGCTAAAGTAGAATCGGATAATTCAGATGGTATTAACAATGTGAAAATATTCTGTTATGATTTAACAATATTATTTAAAGGGCAAAATCATAATGTGAATTTTGTTTTTCATGATAGTCGTTTGTTTGATGGCATAGACGAACGTCAAAAAGGTGAGATGATGAAAGTTCTCTTTGAGGAATTTTCAAATACAGATCATCAATATATAGCTAGTGTCAATCAAAATCAACTTAACGAAATAAAAAGTGTATTAGGAGATGAATTATATAAAAGTATTATTGAGGATAATACAGTATTAACACTAACTGATGAAGACCCATCCGAAAAACTTCTTGGTATTCAAGTTGATATTGAAGAAAATTAATTTTAAATATGGCTATAAGACTAAAGTTTTAGATAGCCCCATAGTTACGGGGCTGCTTTTTATTATTGTGAATGCCACAATAACGCCGGCGAATTTTTACTGGTGATTATAACAGGTTTAACTGAGTATTGCCGAATGTTTTACTATTTCAAAACTCTAGTCTTTATATCGATGCATCAAGAATTGGATCATCTGATGTAATTGGTGGAATGATTGTTGACTTAGTTAGCAATTATTTGATCGAGAAAGAAGGAATTAATCCTTTTGTTATGTTTATTGATGAAGCCCACAGATATACGAAGTCATCGAATCTAGAAAATGATTATTATACAGGACTCACATCAATAGCGAGAGAAGGGCGCAAAAAGGGGATTTTTTTGTTTTTAACTACTCAAAACCCAAAAGATATATCAGATGTTTTATTAGGCCAAGTTGGAACATTTTTAATACATCGATTAACTCATTCTGAAGAAATAAGAGTGATACAGAATCACTTGGATCCAAATACTATAGGACAAATAAGAATGCTTAACAAGGGTGAAGCGATATTAACGAGCATTAACTTGCTTCAAGATATTCATTTAAAGGTGAATAAGTGTAGTAGAGTTCATGGAAATGAGCCCCCCTTTATAGAACAATAAAAATATGCTTTAGTTCTATTATTCATATCATCTTGCTGATTGAGATATTCTCTCTATTTTTAAGAAAGGTGTGTAAATCAATGACACTACAACAATTAAGATATTTTATCGAAACGGTCAAACATGGGTCAATTAATAAATCGGCGGAGAGTTTATTTATTTCCCAGCCGAGCTTATCTAAAGTGCTAAAAGAATTAGAAGCTGAAATCGGTTTGGAATTATTGATTCGTACACCTCGTAGGATTACCTTAACGATTGATGGTGCTGAGTTTTTGGGTTATGCGAGACAAGTGGTTGAACAACACGATTTACTCGAGCGGCGTTGGTTGAATAAAACACCGTCACGTAGACTGTGTACGATTTCAACGCAACATTATGCTTTTGCGGTTAATGCTTTTGTAAATATGGTGAAAAAAACTGACGCACTAGAATATGAGTATACATTGAGAGAAGCGCGGACGTTTGAGATTGTTGAAGATGTCAAAAATTTGCGGAGTGAGTTAGGGATTTTGTATAAGAGTAATTTTAATCAAGAAGTCATCGATAAGTTACTGAAAGAAAATCACTTGCTGTTTCATCCGCTTTTTACTGCTAAACCGCATGTATTTGTTAGTTCGACGAATCCACTGAGCCAGCAGGAACTTGTGACATTGGAAGATTTAGAGGACTATCCAAGGCTTTCATATGAACAGGGTGAGTTTAATTCGTTTTATTTCTCAGAGGAAATTCTGAGTACAGAGTATGCGAAGAAGGATATTAAAGTCGGTGACAGGGCAACAATTTTTAATCTAATGATTGGTTTAGACGGTTATACGATCTCTACAGGTATTGTGAGTGCTGATTTAAATGGTGATAATATCGTCGCCGTTCCACTTGATGTTGATGATGATATAACAGTAGGCTACATCACGCATAAAGATATTCAACTTACCCAACAGGCAAAACTGTATGTGAGAGAACTAATTGATGTCATTAAAGCATACGATGTCAAATTAAATGTCTAGTTATAGTTAAAAGCTATAACTAGGCATATTTTTTATGTCTTAGTAATAATCCCAATGATGTGCTTTAATAATTAACATACGATTCAAATAAATATCAAAAGACAGAGGAGCATTTATCATGAGTGAAAGATTTCAAATTGTCGGTAGTTTATTGAGACCACAAGGATTATTAGATTATAAAGAAAAAATTGAGCATCGGGATGATATTACATATCCATTTTATGCTGATTTTTCAGGTTATGAAGCATGTGAAGCCGAAGCGATTAAAGCTGTCGTGCAAAAACAAATTGACCACGGACTAACGGTTATTAGTGATGGTGAATTTTCTAAATCATTATGGCACTTAGATTTCGTCTGGGGATTCCAAGGTATTGAGCGTTATATCGCAGACCACGGCTATTTCTTCTGTGACCTCGATGGCACTGCAAAATATGAAACACGAAGAGACATCGGCTTAAGAATTACAGCTGAATTAGACGCGCAAAACCATCATTTTATTAAAATTTTCAAGCAACTCAAAGAAGCAGCTGGAGATCATTCACTGAAACTATGTGTCCCATCACCATCACATATCTATGGTGAGTTATCATGGTCTGACAACATCGGTGGTAAAGAATCCATCTACCAAGACGCACAGGCATTAAAACAGGGCTTAATCAGAGCTTATAAAACATTTGTTGCAGATTATGTTAAAGCAGGCGGAAAGATCTTGCAGTTTGATGACTGCCTATGGTCAATTTTTGCCGACGATAACCCAAACTCGCCATACACGGGCGAGCAGATTAACCAAGAAGAAGTAAAAGCACTTGCAGCTGACTTCATTGAACTAAATAATACGATTATTGATTATGGTCACAGCCTAGGTTTAAAAATGTGGACACATAACTGCCGTGGAAACTATGATTCTCGTAATATGGGTGGCGGTTCATACAAAAAAATTGCCCACCTATTCTTAAAACAACTTAAATATGATCGTTTCTTCTTAGAATGGGACGATGAGCGCGCCGGTTCCATTGAAGCATTGGAAGTATTTAAAGATAAACCAACGACAGAAATTGTCTTAGGTCTCTTATCATCAAAAACGAACACGTTAGATGACGAAACACGCGCGCTAAACTTACTAGAAAAAGCAGCAACGATTATTGATAAAGATCGTCTATACCTCTCACATCAATGCGGATTTGCCTCATGTGACGGAGGAAATGAACTAACAGAACAAGAGCAATGGGCAAAAATTGATCAAGGCCAACGCTTGGCTAAACAATTTTTTGGTGAGTGAGATTGATGTTAAATGAGATAGGAAAATAGTGTGGTGAGTTGAGAAGCTCCTGGTGGGAATATGTTGAAATATATTTCTGGTGGGGGCTTTTTTTTGGTTTTGAAAGTATGGTGTGAGCGCTACATCGGACACATTTCAATGTGAATACTCAAAATCTGTCTGAAGTTGGTGCTACATCAGACAGAGTCAATTTATGATGTGTGATAGTTACTAGTGAATTATATTTTTAAAAGTTGAGAAGTGTTAGACATAATGAAATCATATTTACATAAATAAGTGAGATAAGAGAAAGTTTAAAAGATGCTAAAAAAGCGTTAGAAGCTGTTCGAAAAAAGAACTTTAAAATCAAATCGGCTAATAAAAGCTCAAAATATACGCTGTAAATTAACATGCTAATAAACATTGTTATTAACAGCTAATGAAGATATAATATTAATAAAGGAGCTGATAAGTTTGACTAATATTAAGCCTGTCTCTGATTTAAGGAACTATACTGAGGTTCTGAATGAAGTAAGGGAAAATAGCCCCGTTTATTTGACTAGAAATGGCCGAGGGGAGTACGCCATAATCAAACTAGAAGAACTTGATAAGTTAAAAGCGACGATTAAATTACTTGCGAATCTTGCACAAGGAGAGAAGTCAGCAAGAGATTCAGGATGGATTTCAGCGGATGATGTTGAATCCATGTTCGGTTTTTAGTGATGACTATGATCGAATACTCACATCAAGCTGTAGAAGATCTAAAACAAATTCAGAGTCGAATTAAAGTGAATTGGGGAGATGAGAGTGCAACGAAAATATTACAGAATATTTTCGTACAAATTAATAGGTTGAAACAATTCCCTTTTTCAGGAACTAATCTCGCTGAAATGATTGATGTACCAACGAATTACCGGTATATTTATGTTGAGAAGAATTACGTTTTTTACTATATTGATTCTGACAAAGTACGGATTGTGCGAATATTAAATGAACGCCAAGACTTTTTATATCAGCTATTTGAACGTGATTTAAAATCTGTTGATGAAGAATATAATGATCAAGAATAAAAGTCAGCTACCATCAGGAGAATAGAACTGTTAAATATAAGGATATACACCAGATCCCTATATGTGCGAAAAATATTAGGAACATTGCAGCTCATAACAGTCCTATTTTAATGGATCTTTCAAGAACTAATCAGAGCAGACCAGACCAAATTGTTAAGCCAATCCCTATTTTCACTAGTCAAATTGAAGGGTTATCCGCAAAGGAAAAAATCGGTTCGCCCGGTTTGTAATAGTGGGGTCTTACTTCACTTGAGTTTAGCGTCAAAAACCACCCACCATTTTTGGTGGGTGTTTTTTTGCATTTATGAAGTGGCATATAGTTGCTCTTGCACGGTGGGAGCTTCTATCATTATTGTGAATGACATAATAACGATGGAGAGTTTTTGACAGAGGATTTAAATCGGCTTAATTTTGATAGATTGCTAACTCAAAGGTGGTTGGCACTCCTGGGGTAAGAATGGAGGGGTGCCTATGACGGTGTACGAGGCCTGTATGCTTTGTATTGGTATTGCAGGTTTGATTTTTACGGCACTTGACTATAGAAATAAACAAAAAAAATAACCCACCTTTGAGTTGAGAGCTCGGTGGATTATCTTGTCTACCCTGCCAATCGCCTTTGAAGCGAAGCAGTCTGCATTGCTGTTAGTGTTAGCGCACTAACAGCTTTTATTATTTACTTAATGCAGTATTTATATACTATAAGCAGTTATTATTAATCATACATAAAAATGTTGTGTAAATCAATCATTTTATCGATATCGTTAGTACTTTATTTTGTATCTCGCTACTTTAAAATATCTGTGTCTTGAAAATCACTTTTAAAATTGAACGTAATTTTCACTTTTCTTGTTACATAAATGGGGCAATTTCAATCGGTTAATCATCCAGTCAGTTTATATGCGGCCACGAAGAAATCAAATGAATTAATGGCACATACATATAGTCATTTATTCAACGTACCAACAACAGGATTGCGCTTCTTTACGGTATATGGTCCAATGGGACGTCCTGAAATGGCCTATTTCTCATTCACTAAGAAGATCTTAGCTGGTGAAACAATTCAAGTCTTTAATAACAGTGAGATGATGCGCGATTTCACTTATATTGATGATATTGTTGAAGGCATCGTTCGGTTGATCGATCAGCAACCAAAGGCAAATCCAGATTTTGATCGTGAAAATCCAACAGCAAGCGGAAGCTATACGCCATATAAGGTCTATAATATTGGTAACAACCAACCTGTAAAACTAATGGACTTCATTCAAACGATTGAGAAGCATTTAGGCATTGAAGCGAAGAAAGAGTTCTTACCAATGCAACCAGGTGACGTTAAAGCAACATACGCTGATATTGACGACCTGACAGAAGCAACAGGCTTTAAACCATCAACTTGTTGAATAAGTATATGGCGTATGATCAAAAGAAGTAACTAAAGTGACAACTGTTATTGTGTAAGTTAAACACCCAAAGATTTGTGAAATAACACAAATCTTTGGGTGTTTTTTGTATTTATATAAATTTTAATCTCTGAAATCGCGCTAATATCGAAATTATGGTTACTCTTATTACATTATTTACACAAATTGAACATATATCTTTCGTTACCGACAATGTTGTGACTGCTAAACTAAAGTAGTCAATTATTGCTCAATAAGATTGAACACTTTTTGTTTAAATATCGTTGATGGTAGTATTGCGAATGTTTGTACCAATGTTTGCGGTGTGCTTTACCACTATAGAATAAAGACAAAACGGCATAAGGTCACGATTTCATATCGATTCTTATGCCGTTCATGTTTCTTGACTTGCTTTAATTAATTATCTTTCAGCTACTTTTAAGCCCTGTCTTTCGTGCATTGAAATGGCTCCATCTGTTCACAAAATTACTTAGCCCTTGGTAGATCTTGATTGCAATGTGTTTTTGTATTAGTGTCTGTTCCTTTAGAGCAATCAATGGGGTTTCGCGTTTATTCTTTGTTCTTCAAATAATTAAAGTCACTAAAGTTAATATAACCATCATGTTGCAATCTTCCTACTACTATTCCTGGAAGAACTTTTTGGCTGTTTGCAAATTGTTCAATTGTTGCTTTGTTAAAGTTATTTAAAGAAGTGAAGTTTTCGTAGTCAGTTTGGTTTATGAAAAAGTCACGTGCAAATTGATTTGCCTTCTTTTCTTCTTCGGACCGGTCAACACTTTCTTGATCAGCTTCCATTGTAACGACTGCTTCCTTAAATGGGTAGTGATGAATAAGGTGACCAATTTCATGTAAGAGAGCAAACCAAATATGGTCATGTGTCTTGAATCGATCGCTTAAGAAGATCGCAGGATTTTTTCGGTAGGTTGTTAAAGCACCTCTAACTTTACTGTTAGGAAGGGCTTCTTGTAAAACTAAATAAATTCCTAATTGATTTAAAAACTTTCTTGCGCTTTGGATTGATTTTTTGTAATCACGATTTAAAGTGATTAATTTTAATTTGTCTAGAGAAGCGAGTAAATCCTTCTTATCATACTTCTTCTCTGATAGGTCTACATTTTGAATGATAACCTCCTCTTCAGCTAAATTTAGCCAAGTTGCAATTGGTTCTATTCTTCCTCCGTCTTCCATAAAGTTAACCTTTAAATTTGCGTAAACTGAATTGAACTGTTCAAAACTACTTATTTTTAATAATTTAAGCATTTCGTTTGCTTGCTCATTTAAACTTAAGCCCAATTCAGAAAACAAACTAGAGAATTTGAATCTTTGATCTAGTTCCTTAAGTTCATTTTTATCAATGTCATTCATTAAATCATTTCTTGTTTTATATTCACGGTATTTAGTTTCATAATTTAGCCAATATGAGGCGGGAGCTGCGTGAATGATTTTTTCTAATTTAATGGCAAATTCTTCAGTGAGTTTAGATTTTCCGTTCAAGACGTTAGATAAGTGCTTTTCACTTAATCCCATCCTTAAAGAGAGCTCTTTTTGATTTATATCTAACTCATCCAGATAATCTTTTATGATAAATCCAGTGGGTACAAGAAATTCAGTATTCATGGTTATTCTCCTTTCTAATGGTAATCTTCAATATCAATAATTATACAATCTGTTATCGTACTCAGATCATGTTCATCGTAAGATCCTTGTGGTTTGATAATGATGCGAAAATTTCTTGAAATATCTATTCCCCAGCATTCTTTTAGTGATCCCGTTAGCTTGTGTCTTCTAGGGGGAGGGTCTGAAGGTATATCGGCTAATGAAATTGCTGCCCGAAGTTCTGAAAGCCTATTCCTCAGTTTAATATGTTGCTTCGTGTAGTGCCTTTTTATTAACCTTTCATTCGTAAGTATCTTTTCTAGTCTACTTGTGGAATATGAAACACGCATTTTTTTCTTCCTCTCAATAAGAATATTTTAACATAATTAACCCTTTAGGTCAATTTCGGGTGTGTGATGGACGAATTGTTTGGTAATATGTATAATGATTTTAAGGTGGGAGTGGTTAATAAATGATTAACAAAAACATTAATTATTTCGATTATGCTCAATTATTGTTCAAAAATTATTCAACAGCGTTAAGTGATGAACGAATTAAAGATAATATATTTAATATTTTTGAAGGTAATATCTCTCCTGATTTTTTTGTGGAAAATAACATTGAGCCAAGAGTATTTATTAATGATTACTTGTTACGGCATTATCCAAATGAAACAACGATTAAGGCTAGTTTCATAAATCATGTATTATTAAAGTCAAAAAATCATGTAACAGTATTCGAGTTAAACGTAGGTGGTAGTAGACTAGATTTGTGCAAGATTAATGGTACCAGTATAGCTTATGAAATTAAAACTGAACTGGATTCACCGGTTAGATTAGAATCTCAAATGACTGATTATTTTAAAACTTTTGAAAAGGTTTATTTGATTTGTTCTGAGAAAAATTTAGACAAAATGTATGATAAGGTACCAAAGGAATGTGGGATATACACGTATTACTTAACAAAAACAGGAAGATACGTTTTTAAAAAGAAAAGAAATGCGACAAAATCGAATCGAATTTCTCCTGAAATCCAATTAGGCACCTTAACTAAAAGGGATTTAGAAACCTATTTTAATTGTGAAAATGAAAGTAGTAAGGATAGTATGATTGAAAAGATCGGTGTTGCATACTCAAATAAAGAGATAAATCAATTATTTAAAAGATGCTTAAGAAACAAATTTTCTGACAAATGGGCGTTTTTATTAGATAATCAAGCTAATATTCTAGAGATTGACTATCAATGGTTTTATAAAAATTCAATAGCACCAGAAATAGTGTATCAATAAACAGAAGTGATCTATTATTTAGTTGCTTGCTGATGGATATATCTACCTATACTATAATAATTCCAAGTTCCCCAATTTCCATACTTTTTCTTATTAGCTTCCGAATTTATTTTAGTCAATATCGGGCAATCGAAGTTTGGATCTATTGTAGCTCTATTATTTAGTAAGTCATCTACAACTGAATTGTAACCTTTCATCCCTAAAGAACTGTTCTTATTAACAACAGAGAAAAATTGGTTTTTTGCTTTGCAATAGATCAATGCTAGAGCGCTGCCAGTCCCGCCACCAGTACTCGAAGGTAAAGTATCTTTATATCCGGCAAAATCACCGAAGCCATCAAATTTGTAGGAATTAAATTTAGTCGCACAGATGTTATTAATTTTTTGGGTAAAAACAAGGTTTTCATACTCTCCGTTGTACAGTTCTCTTAGTCTAGGTGAATTCAATACGATTTTTCTAGCATGACATTGCAGCTGCTTAAACTCTTGTAACTCCATAAACATAGCTTCGAAGTTCTGTTGTCTAATATCTAGCATAATAAAATCTTGAT
Organism: Amphibacillus indicireducens; assembly: GCF_039539605.1. NCBI lineage: Bacteria > Bacillati > Bacillota > Bacilli > Caryophanales > Bacillaceae > Amphibacillus > Amphibacillus indicireducens. The sequence goes on from NZ_BAABDL010000071.1 coordinate 53,752, forward strand.
CAGTTAACTGATTCGTTAGTAGGCCTGAATACCTTTCTAGTAGGTCATCAGTAATTCTAATTGCTATTGAGCCGTTTTGTTTTCTCAATTCATCTATGAAATTAGTAAGATTCCTGAGGCTAGGCTCAAATTCATCTTTAATTGATATAGTAGGGATCAAGTTAGGAAACTGCCCTAATTCTAGCATTCGCTTATGGTAGAGCTTATTGTCTCGACTAAGAGTAAATGACAATTCTACTTTGCTTACATCATAGTTTACTCCTTTATATTCTTCATCAGTAAATCTAAAGAAATCAATAAAAGCTTTCTTTTCTTGCAGAATCCCACTAATCTCAGATAGCGTTATAATATCTTCTTCTGTTTTTGGTAATGCAATTTTTTGGCGTCTTCTATTTCCATCTGGCTTTTCCATCAGATATCTTCCTGTTTTAGGGTCTGTTTTGTATCTTTTCTCGTATTTATCAGTGATAATTTCAATCAGTGGGACAATCGATTCATCAAAACAATATTGAAAATCTTTTAGAACTTTCATTTCCTGTGTCCGATTCTTCATTATTGGGGTGTACATAAATATCCTCCTCAACATTAGCTGTATAATGTAAGGGCTTACATTATACGTTAAATTTTAATTTCATAATACGTCAAAAAATTGATTATATAAAAATAATATCATATTTAGTAAAAGATTTGAAGTAATTCAATGATTTAGTTACTAGTGAATTATATTGTAACTGTTAAACTAAAGTAGACAGTTGTTACTTTATAAGCTTGAACTGTTATGTTCAGAATTACGTAGAGAAATTAATAATAGTGATGCCTATTTTTGTGTTACACTATTTTCAAGAGTATTATAGTCAAAATTAATTTGAAAACATGCTCTCACTTGGCGTGACTTGCAATTTTATCATGACCGCAAGATTCTCGTAGGTGAATTTTTAACGAATAATCATTAAAATAGATTGGAAAGGGTGATGGGTGATGCAAGTAGCACTGACTGGAAAATTAGCGAAGGCGATGGGGGTTGAGTTAGAGCCTGTTAATGACGAGGAAAATCCACTGTTTACTTGGACGGCAAATTGGACGACAGTCTGGGATAATCGGCGGGCGGAGGATTTGCTTGTTTTGGTGAATCATGCGACTCGGTTCACTGTGGCGGTTTATCAGGTTAAACGAAAAGATCTGAAGGGTATGCCGGAAATGATTAAACGGGCGATTGCTAATACGTTGTTGTATATGAATATAAACCCTGAGATAGTTGAGGAGTATATGGCTTTGTCTGGTGATGTGACGTTTACTCGCAATAGTAATCGAAAGGCAGCGGCATGGGTAACAAGAGCGGGGTTGGATACTGCAGTGTATATTGGCCATGAGTATAATGGGATTGAGAAGATGTTCCGTGATACGGTTGGTGCGTCAAATAATTATCTTCTTGTCAACTATTCAGGTAATTCTGATGATGGATTTTATCCTTATCAGAAAATGGTGAGTGCTTTAACTGAATTGACTGGAAAACAGGCTTATAAATATCGTGCTTTTGAATTAATGGTGACGCTTGATTTAGATGTGTATCAAGCAGAGCGAAGGATCATTGTGCCTGCAGATTTTGAATTTACGAGGTTGCATGAGGTGTTGCAGTCTGTGTTTGGTTGGAAGAATTACCACTTATATGATTTTACTTTTTTTGATGAGAAGAGTGAGCGAACAACGGTCTTAACGGAGCCGCTTGATGAGTATTGGCCAGGTGATGAAGAGATTGTTTTAATCGAGGGTCGTGTATTGGCTGATTTTATGCCAGAGCACGAGACGATGGTTTATACGTATGATATGGGGGATAACTGGGAGCATGAGATTAAGCTTTTGCGTGTGATTGAGGATTACGATCAGGAATCACCTTATTTGCTTGAAGCGAGTGGTCAAACGCCGCCTGAAGATGTTGGTGGTGTTGGAGGATTTGTTGAGTTCCGTGAGATTATGCTGAATCCTGATCATCCGGACTATGAAACAATGAAAGAATGGGCAAGGTTTTGGTCACCTGAGCTGCAGGATTGGGAAATGCGACCTAGGGCCATTCGTGTATGATGGGGTAATTCAGGTTAAAGGTAGCGATTCAATGGATGATTTCATCTGAAAGTGTAGTAAAGTAATCGAAAATGAGATTCGTAGCGGTTAAATAAAAACAGACTCAATCTGGGTTATTGTTAATCTAAGTAATTAAGGAATAGGTGTGTTTAGTCAATGATGAGAAGAGTAATTTCATGGTTACTGGTCATTTTGTGGATGGGATTAATTTTTTATCTGTCCCACCAACCTGCTGTCGAATCAGCTAATTTAAGTTCGGGGATTATGGAAAGAATTCTTGTCTTGATTGACAGGGTAATAGTGGGTCTGAGAATTGATCCAGATCATTTTCATTTTATCATTCGAAAGAGCGCTCATTTTATTGCTTATTTTATCCTAGGTATATTAGTTATCAATGCTTTAAAAACTAGTAGAATGATGAGTCTAAGGAGCATTTTTATTGGCTTGGCGATCTGTGTTCTATTTGCGATATCAGATGAAGTCCATCAACTATTTGTTCCTGGAAGAGCTGGGCAAGTGATGGATGTCGTGATTGATACGACAGGTGCGATTGCAGGAATAAGTGGATATTTAGGGTTGGAAAAGTTGTTGAGAGGTTGAGTGTCTTGATTGAAAAATGCCTCTGTTTGTTACAAAACTTAATAGATAGCATATGAAATAATTTTGATTTGTTACAGTAGCTATTGTCATAAAACGTGATTACCTGAACTAGGTGAATTGCGTTTTTTTTAGTTGGAAACAGCTCTATACTTTGCTTCTTATGTGAATGAATGATTGGATGAAGGGCTATGGAGCTGTTGCATTAATGCACAGAATGAATGAAAACCCTAATAAATATGCAAGTCATGTATTGAATATT
>NZ_BAABDL010000072.1:0-14481 GCF_039539605.1 Amphibacillus indicireducens
CTGGCATTCACTTTTGGCAATTTAATGGGCAAATCACCTATAAAAAATCAAGTTATGAATAATGCAGGGTTAAGTAATGTTGTCTTTCCAGAACCTGATGGACCTAGAATTGAAACAAACTCACTTTCTCTGAATTCTAATGATATACCTTTTAATACTTTAATCGAGCTATTGCCTGTTTTGTAAGACTTGTCAATATTGACTAATTGTAATTTTCCCAAAAGATTTGCCCCTTACTATTTTCTATTTTGAATCTAATCTGTCTTTTTTAATAACCCGTGCTTAAGCATGTTCAATTCAACTTGATAATTGTGACACGCTTCTTCAACTGTCAATTGTTGTGCAAATGCATGAATGATATTTTGAAAAGTAACAGCAGTTAAAATTTTGAATACATGCTCTAGCTCTTTTTCTGATTCAACGGCTAATGGACCTTTTTTAATCCACTTAGCAATGTTTTTCACCTCTGTCCCAAAATCATCATCTTTAAGATTTCGGGTAAAAGCTTGTTCCATCTTATGATTCATGTTCAAGAATGCATTGCGAAAAAAATGATATTGGTTACCATTGACCAACTCGCTGATCATCCGTTTAAACATAAATAAAAATGAAGCGAATAAATCACCATTTGAAAGCTCCAGCTGGTCTGTAAAATATCGTTTGTTCTCATCTCCATATAACGACAATAAGAACAAAAAAGCATCTTCTTTATCGTAAAAATATTGATAAAAACTGCCGCGTGGTATTTGAGCGAGTTTTACAATATTAGCTACCGAAGCATCATGAACAGAGGCACGTGAGAACTCTTCTTTCAATGCTGCAATTAACGTCTCTTTTTTCTGGTCATCTAAATTAAAAAATGTTTGTTTTGGCACTAGTAGTCCTCCCAAATAACACCAAAGTGACACAGTGTCATTTATGCATAATTTGAGTATAATTCACAGCTATTAACAAGTCAATTAATACGCTAATTAATAAAAATAGCGTGACGGGTCAAATATAATTGTTCATGAAAAAACCAACTGATCAGATTCAACAGTTGGTTGGATTTAAAGCTTGGATTTGTGATAAATTAATAATGTGCAGAACGGCTTACATTTATCACAATCCCCATCGCTGCTAGAGTTAAAGTCAATGAAGACCCACCGTAACTTAAGAATGGTAATGTGATACCTGTTACGGGAATTAAGCCAATTACAACACTAATATTAATGATTACCTGCAAGCTAATTTGGATCACAATTCCTATTGCAAGTAGTGAGCCAAATTTATCAGGTGCATTCAAACCGATCTGCACACCTTTCCACAATAAATAAAAAAACAAACCTAAAATAATCGTTGCTCCAATAAAGCCTAATTCCTCAGCAACAATTGAGAAGATAAAGTCGTTATGAGGCTCAGGTAAATAAAAATATTTTTGCAAACTATTGCCGTAACCTAAACCAAATAACCCACCTGGTCCGATTGCATATAACGACTGAATAATCTGAAAACCATTGCCTAACGGATCATTCCATGGGTTTATAAATGCAGTCACTCGGTTAATTCGATAAGGAGCAGAGGCAATTAAACCCGTTAAACCAGCCAGCCCTAGTACAGCCAAGAATACAAAGTGCTTAATTTGTGCACCTGAAATAAACAATAAAGTAAAACACGAGCCCACAAGAATCAAGCCTGTCCCTAAATCAGGCTGTAACATGATTAATCCAAAGCAAAAAAAGACTAACAACAGCATTGGGCCAAACCCTTTTTTAAAATAAACAATTTCCTTTTGTCGTTCAGCCACACGATCAGCTAAAAAGATCAACAGTCCTAATTTAATAAATTCTGCTGGTTGAATGCTAAATGCACCAACGCCGATCCAACTTCTCGCCCCACCTCGTACAAGTCCAACACCAGGAATTAAGACGAGTGCTAATAGAATGATACAAATAATTAAAATATGATTCGCATAGTTTCGCCAAGTGTGATATGGGATTCGACTAACGATAAACATCGCAATCAACCCAACTGCTGCAAAGAGCAATTGTCTTTTGCCAAAATAAAGTGGGTCTTCAAATCGATAACTTGCCCAAATACTCGATGCACTGTAAACCATCAAAATTCCGATCGAGACGAGCAAGTAAATAACGACTATTAATTTCCAATCTGCATATTGGTGTTTTCTCATGCATTCACTTCCTAATTCCAGCAGGTCACTTTACCTGCATGTCCTTATTAGAGTGTATGCACGAGCTCAACAAACATGTCGCCACGTTCTTCAAAAGTTTTAAATTGATCCCAACTTGCACAAGCTGGTGATAATAAAATAACATCCCCTGGTGCTGATGCTTCAAAAGCTGCGTAAACCATTTCTTCGAGGGTTTCAGCCTGCTTAATTTGCTTGATCCCTGACTTTTTGCCAGCCTCAGCTAATTTACTAGCAGTTTCACCATAGAGATACATCCCCTTAACATTACTCAAAAATGGGATTAACTCATCAAAGTCATTCCCACGATCAAGTCCTCCTGCAATTAATAATGTCGGTTGCTTGAATGAGCTTAACGCTTTCGAGCTCGCCAGAATATTTGTTGCTTTTGAATCATTATAAAACTGCCGTCCTTGTTTTTCTAAAACGAATTGTAGCCGATGCTCAACACCTGTAAATGTTGTTAAGGTCTGTTCAATTCCAGCTTTATTGGCACCAACTAGCATTGATGCACCAATACTAGCCAGAGCATTTTCTAAATTGTGCTCACCAACTAAACGAATTTTATCGAGATCAATCATATGTTGCTCTTTAAAATAAACAGATCGATCATCTATCCAAATTCCATGAGGTTGCTTATGCTTCAAACTAAATGGAAGCCGTTGTGCTTTAGATGACTGAATTAACTCAACAACACGATCATCATCAGCATTATAAACGAGAAAATCCTCTTCTGTTTGTTGAGCAAATATTTTTGCCTTTGCTGCTTGATAATGATTAAAGTCACCATGGTAATCTAAATGTGCTTCAAATAAATTAAGTAAAACAGCTACTTTCGGTTGAAATTGGTCAACACCCATTAATTGAAATGATGAAAGCTCCAAAACTAATGTTTCATCCACGTTTAGCTGTTCGGCAACCTCAACGGCTACTGTTCCAATATTTCCAGCGATTTTCGGCTTCTGTTGACTGCGCTTAAGCATGTCATTGATCAGCATTGTTGTCGTTGTTTTCCCGTTTGAACCTGTTATCCCAACGATTGGTTGATTGGTTAAATAGTTGAGCAACTCAATTTCTGTCCATACTGGGAGCGATTGATCTAAAGCATGCTTAACAAGCTCATTATGATAAGGAATCCCTGGACTTTTAATTACCAAATCTACCCCAGTTAATAAAGATAAAGGGTGTGCTCCAACAATAATCTGGACACCTTTTGTTGTTAATTCAATTAATCCAGGATCATTTGCATCTGCCTTAAAGTCATTTGCAATCACGTCGATCCCGTTACGCAATAATACATGGCAAGTCGCAAGTCCACTTTTCGCTAAACCTAAAACCAATACACGCTTAAAAGGGAAATTATTTAATTGATTCATTTATAACCACACCTCTAAGTAAAGTCCTAGTGCTGCTAGAATAAAACCTGTCAGCCAAAACGTCATAACAACTTTCCATTCTGACCAGCCTTTCAACTCAAAATGATGGTGCAATGGACTCATTAAGAATATGCGTTTACCACGTGTTTTAAATGATACGACTTGAATCATAACTGACAATGTTTCTGCAACAAATACCCCGCCGATAATGACGAGTAAGATTTCTAACTGTAAAATAATCGCGATTGCGGCCAGTGCACCACCCAAAGCAAGCGAGCCAGTATCTCCCATGAACACTTTAGCAGGATGTGCATTAAACATTAAAAAGCCAAGTAATGCTCCAACTGTTGCCAACGCAAAAACAGCTACTTCAAATTGAGGAACAACAGAAGCTGCTAAAACACCAAATGCTCCAAATGCAATCACTGCATTCCCTGATACTAAGCCATCGAGGCCATCTGTCAAGTTGACTGCATTTGATGTACCGACCATCATAAAGACGACTAAAATTGGATATAAGAACCCAAGTTCCAATTCAAAATCCGTTCCTGGAAACGTCAATGCAGTTGAAATATCTTGCGTTCTTAAAATGAGATAAAATAAAATCGCAATCGTAAACTGGCCAAATAATTTTTGTTTTGACGTTAAGCCTAAATTTCTTTTTAGAACGATGATAATAAAATCATCAATAAAGCCAATTAAACCATAGCCGAGTAAAACGAGTAGAACTAAGCCCGTTTCGACCGTAAATGGATTACCAAGGTAATGTGATATTACAAATAATGCTGTCACAACAATGCTCAAAATAATAATCAAACCACCCATTGTAGGTGTGCCCGATTTTTTTTGATGGGATTTTGGACCTTCTTCACGAATACTTTGACCGAATTTCAATCGCTTCAAAAATGGGATAAAGATTGGTGATACAAGGACGGTGATTAGAAATGCAATCCCGATTGTAATTAATAAAAAGTTTTCATTCATCATTTGTTCCTCCTAAATTAGCTATAAACCGCCCGATTCATCGATTTTATTTCAGTAAAAATTTCAAACATTTGAAAGTGCATCGATAACTTGTTCTAGCTTCATTCCTCTTGATGCTTTAAATAAGATAACTGTTCCTTTATTTAACTTTAACTCTAGTTGTTTGAGTAAAGCTTCTTTCGTGGTAAAGTGTCTTGCTGGAACAGACGTTGCTTGACTAATCTGTTCAGCTGCCTCGCCAATTGTATAGACAAAATCAATCTCAGATGAAATCGATTCTCCAACTTCTTGATGATAACGAAGAGATTGTCTACCTAATTCAAACATATCACCCAAAACGACAATTTTCTCTTGGTAGCCGTCCAGTTGAGCTAACGTTTCAATTGTTGCTTTCATCGACGTTGGTGACGCATTATAAGCATCGTTAATTAATGTGACACCGTTTGCCTGCACTTGTTTCTCAAAACGCATTTGTGTCATTTCAATCGTCTTTAATCCTGCTTGAATTTGGTCAGTTGATAATCCAAGTTGTTGACCAACTACAATACTATATACAGCATTTTTTGCTTGATGCTTTCCAATCAATGGTACAGTGTAATTATACGCTTGATCTGCTAGTTTAAATCGTGTTTCGCTATTTAAAATCTGACAATCATTAATAAAATAATCATTTGATTGGTCAAAGCCAACTGAGATTGTTTCAAATGGATACTCACTCACTAATAGGGATTCATCACCATCATAGATTAACAGACTATCTGTTTTAAAATGAGTGGTAATTTCTAATTTAGCTTTTGCAATCCCTGTTCTAGAGCCGAGATGCTCGATATGAGATTCACCAATATTCGTAATAATCGCTAGATCTGGTTGAGCAATTTCAACTAAGCGTTCAATTTCACCAAAATGATTCATCCCCATTTCAAGGACGATCACTTCTGTTGTTTCAGGCATCGTTAAAATTGTTAATGGTAAGCCAATGTGATTATTGAAATTACCTTCCGTACAGTGTGTCTGGTAACCAACACTAGTAACAGCATAAACGAGATCTTTCGTTGTTGTCTTCCCATTTGACCCTGTAATTGCGACTACTTTGGGATTAACAAAATGCAAGTACACATGCGCAAGCTCTTGCAATCCAATTAACGGATCAGCAACTTTAATTAACGGGAACTCTTTCCCCACCGTTGTCGGTCGTGGATAGTCATGATGCCAAAGCGCAGCGATTGCACCTTGCTCAATAGCTTTTTCAATAAAATGATGCCCATCAAAGTTGTCTCCTTTTAATGGGACAAATAATTTGTTGCTTAAATCAGTACGTGTATCTGTTCCAACTCCAACAATTTGATTAACCGATTGCCAATCACCATCAATTTGCTGAAACGTCTGTTCAATTAGCTTTTTAATTGGCATCTATTTCAACCCCTATTTTATACTTATTTATTTAAAATTGCTTGATTTGCAACTTGATAATCATCAAATGGAAATGTCTCTTTTCCAATGATTTGTGTTGTTTCATGACCTTTACCTGCGATTAAAATAATATCATCTTTTTTTGCCAACTGAACCGCATAAGCAATCGCCTTCGCCCGATCAACTTCTACTGTATAACGATCCGTCGTTATCCCTTGCTCCATATCTGCAATAATTGCCCGCGGATCTTCTGTTCTTGGATTGTCAGATGTTAATATCGTATAATCGGCATATTTTTCACCCATTTTTGCCATCAGCGGGCGCTTTGTACGGTCGCGATCACCGCCACAGCCAACAACTAAATAAACTTGATTTTTTGCAAATGAACGAATTGTTGTCAGTACATTTTCTAATGAATCAGGTGTATGGGCAAAATCAATAATCACACCAAAATCATGATCACCTTTGACTGTTTCAAACCGACCTGGGATACCTTTTGACTGTCCAAGTGCTGCTGTAATTGTTTCCAAAGTAACATCTGATAAATAAGCTGTAGCAATCGCAGCAAGCATATTATAGATATTAAATTTACCGATCAACGGTGTCTTAATCTCAATTTGTTGATTGAATGCGACTAAAGTAAATTCTGTACCATTCGCAGTCAGTTTAATGTTCTTTGCCGTGAAATTCGCAGCTTGATCAATTCCATACGTGATGACACGTTGGCTCGTCGCCCGCTTGAAGTCATTCGCATAATGATCATCCTGATTAATCACTGCATACTTTGGCTTGCTAGGATCATAACTGTTGCCTAAGTGACTAAACAAACGCAATTTAGCTGTTAAATAATCAGCCATTGTTTCATGGAAGTCTAAATGATCTTGACTAAGATTTGTATAAACAGCAATATCGAAGTCACAACCATTGACGCGCCCCAACTCAAGTGCATGTGAAGAAACTTCCATCATACAGTGATCGATCTTCTCATCGACCATCTTGCGAAAACTTTTTTGTAAAAGTGATGCTTCTGGTGTCGTATTTGCTAATGGAAATACTTGCTCACCAATTTTCATTTGAATTGTTCCAATTAAAGCCGTTGTTTCTTTCTGATAATTAAAGATCTCATCGAGTAAATAAGTAACTGAAGTTTTTCCATTTGTACCTGTTACACCAATTAAGTGAAGGCCATTTGATGGAAAATCATAAAAGTAATTAGCTAGAAAACTTAACGTTTGCTCGGTATCTTCAACATATAGCACTGGAACATCATTTCTGTCTAATTTTTTTGATGCAACAATCGCAACAGCACCATTTTCAATCGCTTGATCAACAAAATCATGCCCATCAACAGTATAGCCACTAATGCAGACAAACAAGTCAGAGGCTGTCACTTTTCTAGAATCAACCTGAATGCCTTTAATCTTTGGATTTTGCTCGAATCTGGGAGCATTTAATAACAAATAATTAGCAATTTCATTTAAGGTTTTCATTATAAATCCCTACTTTTTTATAGTTTTGATCATCAAAAAAAAGTCGACACTCTGATGAAGTGTCGATCACATAAAACGTGAATAAACACACCGTAAACATTATAACAAATTAATGTTAAACTGGCACGATTATTCATGATTATATTACTCACCAAACAACAAGCGAATCGTTTCTCCCATCGGCACTTTAGTCCCAGCTTCAGGTGCTTGTTCAATTATTTTATCCCCGGTTCCTACAGATTCAATTGAAAGTTGGGTTAAATCATTCATTAAATCACGTTTAGTTAAACCTATTAAATCAGGTACCTCAACTAATGGTTGCTCTGGCCAGCGATATTCTTTCTCTAATCCGTCTTTGCGTCTTTCCACGCCCATCGCTTGCAAGCTATCATCAATTATATTGCCAACAATTGGAGCAGCAACAGTCCCACCAAATTGGACAGTATTTTTCGGATTATCAATTGCAACATAGACGACAATTTCAGGATCATCTGCTGGAGCAAAACCAATAAAAGCTACAATATGATTATTCGTTAAATATCTGCCGTCACTTCCGACCTTCTGAGCCGTTCCTGTTTTTCCACCGACACGATATCCCTCAACATACGCATTCCGGCCTGTCCCAAGTGCAACAACACTTTCTAAAGCTTCACGGAGTTGGATCGAGGTTTGTTCTGAAATCACTTGTTGTTTAAATACGGGTTCGATCTGTTCGATCACTTCACCTGTCCGTGAATCAAGCCAACTGTCAACTACATATGGCTGATAGAGTTTTCCGCCATTAACAGCCGCTGAAACAGCCATCACTTGTTGGATCGGTGTGACCGAAACACCTTGTCCAAATGACGTGGTTCCAAGTTCTACTGGACCAACGTTTTCACGAGCGAACAAAATGCCACTTGCTTCGCCAGCAAGATCAACATTTGTTTTTTCACCAAAACCAAATGCATCAATATAATCAAAGAGCCGGTCAACACCTAAACGCTGACCTAAATCAACAAAGCCGGGGTTACATGAATGCTGAACAACCTCTAAATACGTTTGCGTCCCATGACCTCCATGCTTCCAGCAACGTAAGCGCGCACCACCGACTTCAATATAGCCCTTATCATGATAATGATCATTTTCTAAATCAACGACTTTTTCCTCTAGAGCAGCTGCCAGCGTAATGATCTTAAATGTTGACCCTGGCTCATAGGTACTCCAAATTGGGTAATTTCGATTATAGATTTCTGGATCAAACTTTTGATACTCGGACGGATGAAATGTCGGTCGTGAAGCCATCCCTAAAATTGCTCCAGTTTTCGGATTAACCGCAAGCGCCCATGCTCCATCTGGTTGATAGGTCGCTTCAGCAATATCAAGCTCTCGTTCCATAATTGTTTGCACATCGAGGTCAATCGTTAATTTCAAGTCATTCCCATCAACAGGTTCCTGGTACGTATCCGATAAATTAGGGAGTCGCCCACCTTTAGCATCTGAAAAAAAAGAAAGGCGACCTGGTGTCCCAGTCAATTTTTGATTATGAAATAACTCCAAACCAACTAATCCTTGATTATCAATGCCACTAAAACCTAAAACATGAGCTAACAAAGTATCATAAGGATAGTGACGCTTTGAATCCTCTGCTAAATACACACCAGCAAGATTTTGATTTTGAATCGCTTGTGCTTGCTGATCTGTTAGCTTTCTTCCTTCACTGAACCGAACAATGCTTGTGTTTTGTTCTAAATAACCTAGCATAACTGTTTCATCAATTTTTAATATATCTGCTAAAATTTTTGCTGTCTCTTGTTTATTTTCAACCTGTCGTGGTACAACCATCACAGTTGGAGCCGAAATATTATCGACTAAAACTTCGCCTTTATGATCAAGAATTTTCCCTCGTTCTGCCTCATACTTGACATCTCTAGTCCATGACATTTCAGCTTGTTCTGTTAAATCAGGTCCTTTAATAAATTGAACGTACATTAACCGGATTAAAATAACACTTAGGATTGACAGTGCAATAAAAAAAACAGTGACGATTCGTTTGCGAATTGTCATATGTGATACATGTTTCATTATTTAACGCCTCACTTTTCAAATAATGATTGATTGTATCTAAATATATGACAAGCTCTCTCGAATAGTACACCGTTTTATTTTTTGATTATATTTACTGGTCTTTTGAAAATTCGACAAATAAGTACCGACCGGATTCGATTGATTCCTTCGGCGGAATACTTTGTTGATTAGCAAAACCTGAACCAATCATTTCAAAGTCTAGATCTGCCAGCTGTGCAAATTCATTAACAGTTCTAACTGACCAGCCTGTTAGATCAGGCATTTTAGGTTGATCTGTCATTAAAATTAATTTTTGTGTCGATAAAACGTCCTTGCCTGACTCAATATTTGTAGCAACAATTTGATTGCCATCCCCAATGATCACTGGTTGAATACCGTAGCTCTCCAACTGAGTCAATAATTGATCTTTCGATACTTCCTGCCAATTAGGCATCTCAAATTTTTGTACGGTTGATTCCCGTTCTTTATCTGGTTGAATATTTAAATAATGCAAACCGTTTTCCATCACATGTTTAAATATATACGAAACTGGCGCTGAACCAGATTCTTGCTCACTTAATTTTGGTTTTTGAACCGTAATATACATAATTAATTTTGGATCATCACTTGGAGCCATCCCTAGAAAAGAGAAAATATAATTTTCGCGACCTTCTAGATAACCTGTTGCTCCACCAGAAATTTGCGCTGTCCCCGTTTTCCCTGCAACTGTATATGATCCTAAATTATAGATATTACGTCCTGTACCAACATTTGAGGTAATTACCGATTCCATGGCTTGTAAAACTTGATCGGCAGTCTCCTTAGATATCGGTTCTCCAACAACTTCGGGTTCCTTTTGTAAAATTACCTCATCCGTATTTGGATCAGTAATGCTTTTGATCACATAAGGTTTCATCATTTTCCCATCGTTTGCTAAAGCTGTTGCAGCCTTAACGAGTTGAATCGGCGTCATCGTCGAACCTTGACCAAATGAAGTTGTCAATTGTTCAATTGGATAACGATACAATAAAGTCCCTGCCTGTTCCCTAGGTAAATCAATCCCTGTTGGTTGATCGAAGTGAAAGGCTCTTAAATAATCTAAATAGCGATCGGGACCTAGCTTATCCCAGACGATTTTCGACATCGCAACGTTTGAAGATCGTTGAAATCCTTCTGCGTAAGTAATACTTCCCCACTTCTGACTCCAATCAGTTACTGGACGTTCAATTTGATCAATTTTATATGATCCCGATTTAAAGGTTTCATCTGGATTATAAAGACCTTCTTCAATAGCAGCAGCAATCGTAAAAGCTTTAACTGTTGAACCTGGTTCGATTGGTGTAGAGACGATATCATTGTACCAATTTTCTACGTCACCTAAATCATTTGGGTTATAAGAAGGTCTGTTACTCATCGCTAAGATCTCACCTGTTTTCGGATCAATAACAGTAGCTGTCATTCGTTCAGGTTGATAGATACTCTCAACATGTGACATCGCATCTTCAAGAATCGTTTGAATTTTTTGATCGATTGTCAACTTCACATTATAACCATCTTTTGCTTCAACAATCACTTCATTCGAATTCATTAATTTCGTATTATATTTATCACGTTGAAAAGAAATCGAACCTTTTTCACCACTTAAATACTCATCAAGTTGTGCTTCAATACCTGTAATACCTGTAATTTGATGGTCATCATTTGCTTGAGCCAGTCCGATGACTTGAGATGCAAAAATACCATTCGGATAGTATCTTTTGGCTTCCTCGATAAAATAAATACCTGGCAGTCCTAGCTCCTCAATTTCTTCCTTCTGTTCTCTCGTCAGTTGACTACCTTCTCTACCAAATTCAACTTGAAAGAGATCTTTTTCAACAGCTGATTGCAATATAGAAAAGACTTTACTTTGTTCCAATCCAATAATCGGCGCTAGTTCCTTAGCGGTTTTCTCCAAATCATTAACATGGTTAATTCGGGTTTGTGGGTTAGGCGAATAATCTTCATCAACAATCGCATACAATCGATAGATCGTTATATCTTGGGCAAGTTGCATGCCGTTTCGGTCGACAATTGAACCTCTACTGGCTGGAAGTTCACTGTAATTTGTTCGTTGACGCTTTGCCCATTCCTGTAAATCGACACCCTGAACTTCTCCAGTCACCTGGATAAAAGCAAAACGACCAATTAACACGAAAAACAGAATCATAAATAAGCCAAAACTAACAGTTAATTTCCAATCTCTTTTTTTTCGATCATTCATTTGTCAAATCCTCAATTACTCAACAAATGTAGTCGCTTGTTTGACTTGGGTGTTCTGAATATTTAAACCATTTTCCTTGGCAATCATTAAAATCCGTTCTGGACTACTATATTCCATTGCTTGATGGCTTAAGTTCTCATTAATCGTTTGCTGTTCTGCTATTTCTCGTTCTAATCGTTGAACATCTCGATTTAGGCTGTCGATATTTGCATTATAAGAAACCATAAAAATTAAGGCTAACGACATGCATGCTCCAAAAATACAAGCTAATATTTTCTCACCTAACGTAATCTTACGTGAATTGACTTTGATAACTTTCTTAGGTTGTGGTTGCTGATCCACACGTCTTGTTCGCTGTGGAGTTGATGTTTGATAATGTCTAGCTTCACTTACGTTCATGTTTTATGCCGCCCTTCTTGATAGAAAAATTGTTCATCCCATACTTTTACTTTTTCGACAATTCTTAATTTTGCTGATCGTGCCCGTCTATTTTGTTCAAGTTCTTCTGCAGCTGCTACAATTGGTTTTCTTGTAATCAGCTTGAATGGAGGCTGACTCGTTTCCGGAATAACCGGGAAATTCTTCGGTAATGGCGGGAGTGTACTCCATTTTTTAAATGCTTGTTTACATAACCTATCTTCTAGCGAGTGAAATGTGATCACCGCAATTCGACCACCAACAGCAACTTTTTCAGCAGCTTGGTGTAAGACATCATAAAATGCTTCTAACTCATCATTTACTGCAATGCGAATCGCTTGAAAAATTCGTTTTGCTGGATGACCACCTTTTCGCCGCGAGGCTGCAGGAATAGCATCTTTAATAATTTCTACTAATTCAAATGTTGTTTCAATAGGTCGCTCATTTCTAGTTAATTCTATTTTTCGAGCAATTTGCTTAGCAAATTTTTCTTCACCATATTTAAAGAAAATATGAACAAGTTCTTGAAAGCTCCATTCATTCACAACATGAAAGGCTGATAATTCTTGTGATTGATTCATACGCATATCAAGTTGAGCGTCATGTTGATAACTAAATCCACGTTCTTTCTGATCAAGTTGTGGTGAAGAAACCCCAAGATCAAAAAGAAAGCCATCAACTGCTTCTATTCCTTTTTCTGTTAAAACTTGATTCAAATGTCTAAAGTTTGAATGGACAAAGATTATTTTGTCTTGATAAGGTGATAAACGTTCTTTTGCCGCTTCAATTGCTTGTTCATCTTGATCAAACGCAATTAACCGACCTGTTGTTAATTGTTTTGCGATTTGTTCCGAATGACCACCAGCACCTAACGTTCCATCAACATAAATACCATCTGGCTTAATATTTAATCCGTCAATCGTTTCAGTCCGTAAAACACTCGTATGTTCAAACAAATGATCACCTTCCTCTCTGTTTAAAAATCAAATTCCATCATATTTTCAGTAATTTCAGTAAAGGTTGATTCTGATTCATCCATATACTCAGTCCAAATATCTTCTGCCCAAATCTCAACTCGATTGGACACACCTATGACCGCACAGGCTTTTTCAATCTGAGCGTATTTCCTTAATGGAGCTGGTAAATTAATGCGACCTTGCTTGTCAATTTCACATTCGGTAGCACCGGAGAAAAAGAATCGCGTAAAGGCGCGTGCATCTTTTTTAGTTAGTGGGAGTTTTTTTATCTTCTCTTCAAGGATGTGCCATTCTTCAAGTGGGTATACAAATAAACATTGGTCTAAGCCTCGCGTAACAACGAAGCTTTCACCTAACGAATCACGGAATTTGGCCGGCATGATCATCCGACCTTTTTCATCTGCATTATGTTTGTATTCTCCCATAAACATAATAATCGCCCACCTTTTTTTATAGTTTACCACAACCCCCCACTTCTCACCACTCTTTTTTGGATATTCTTTTGTAAAAATGTAAAATAGTACATATGTTCGTGTTTTACGAATTAAAAAAACCAGCATTTAACTGGTTTTGTTTTTTTTTGGCCCTAATTATTTAGTTAGTAAAAAGATAATAAATTGAAAAGCACGTTAAGATAAGATTGGCAATGAAAAAGAGTAAAAAGATAAATCTTAAATAAAGTTTAAGAATTCGTCTCATCTTAACATCACGAATCAGCTTCCATTGAAGTAAAATAAAACTAAATAATACGATTAACAGAAATATGACAAGCGGTCCGAATATATTAATTTTAAAAATCACATTAAAGATTGCAATCGTTGAAATTAGATGTACGACCGCCGTATATTCCATGCACTTATGAATCACTTTCTTTCGATGCTCAATGAAATAGTTTAATATAAAGTAAGTTAACATTGTCACAATAAAAGGAAATGTGACCAAAAAGGCAATTAGATAGGCAACTATTTTTGACATATGATCTCCTACATTCTCTTTATCCAACAAAATTTTTCATCATAAAAATCATAGCTTATGTTCATGTTTTCGTCAAAACATCTTTTTACCTAGATTATTCATAGCCCAATCATAAAACCTGAATAAACCGCATCAAATCAATTAAAAATAACCAATCAATCTTTCACTAATTAAGTGAAAAGGAGCCCGATCTTTGATATTGTATAAGTGATCAAACAAATACAATTCAAGAAGGGCTCCATAATGAAAAGTGTAATCGAAAAGTCACTTCATTTCAACAAAATGATCAAAGTTAATTTTGACGGCGGGAATTTAACCTCAGACTCAGGGCTATTATTGTACAAAGAGTTTGATGAAA
>NZ_BAABDL010000072.1:14503-14710 GCF_039539605.1 Amphibacillus indicireducens
CATGCGGATGAATTAAAGCATGAGCCGATGTTTACCACGATTCTGGATAAGAAGCAATTAGCTTCTCAACCCACTTTGTCACGCTTAAACCAGAAATTCGACAAGGAAACGATGAAGCAGATCCAACAGGTCGATCAAAAATTGAACCGACGCGTTCAGAAGCTTAAGCCAAGCGAACATTTTGTTTTTGATTTAGATTCAGCCAAT
>NZ_BAABDL010000073.1:0-52110 GCF_039539605.1 Amphibacillus indicireducens
TGATTGGTTATTTTTAATTGATTTGATGCGGTTTATTCAGGTTTTATGATTGGGCTATGAATAATCTAGGTTAAAGGTAATTTAGTATGAAATTTTTATGAATCCTACCAATTTACTAGATTATTAGACATAATTTTTTCTACATGATTCGCATATAAAAAAGACATTACAAAATATTATTTTCATAATCTGTAATGTCTTTCAAAGCTTTCAATTAATATCGTTTATCTACGCTCTAATCCAAATGATTGTGCTATAGCCTCTGCAGTTATTTGCGCAAGATGAGATCTATAGCTACTCGTTCTTAATAATTGATTTTCTGCATAGTTATCAATAAACAGATACTCTACCAATAAAGCAGGCATAGACGTATTACGCAAAACACTAAAGTTTGCTGTTTTTTGACCACGATCAATAGCTGATAGATTTTTCATTATATAATTATGAATCGTTATTTGTCTAGCTCTTGTTTCTTGACTGACATTTCCACTGTGGATAAAAGTCTCAAATCCGCTTGTTGTACCATTATGAGCATTCGTATGAATACTTAAAAAGAAATCGGCACCCCAAGCATTTGCCATTTTAGACCTATCTTCTAACTCAATAAATCTATCTGTTTCTCTTGACAGGTTTATATCCACATAAAGATATTGGTTCTGTAAAATATCAGCTAGTTTTAAAGCGATATCTAATACAACATCTTTTTCGTCTAGTCCGTAGCCTTGTCCACCTGGATCACGACCTCCATGACCTGGATCTAGGAAGATCTTAACGACTTTCTCATTTGCAATATCGTTAATTTTTTTGTATGTGACTTCATCAACAATCCCATTAACAATTAAGCCGTGATCTCTTTGGAATAACTTCACTTGTTCTTCCATATAAGAACCGTAAAGACTAGTCACAAGAATTCTTCCATAACCGAATAAATTAAGATTATGCTTAATCTCATTTATTTCAACATGTCGATTGTTAAGTTGGAAAGGGCTGTTGTATACTTCATCAAGTTTTAAAGATGTTTGCGCATCCATCTTTCCGGTTACCGGTATTCCGTAGTATGCTTGGAAATCCTTGACTCTATCTTCGGTATAATCGCCAAAATAATCCGTCACGAGTATGCCAGAAAAGCCTACTCTATTTAATTTAACTTTAAACTCTGAAATAGCTGGATGTCGGTTACCTTTTTGAAAAACTGTTACAGAAGTTAATTCCTCTAGCCTATCCAACGTCACCGCATCAACAATACCATTCTCAACTAAACCTTGGCTTTCCTGGAATTCGAGCACTTTACGCTCCATGTACGCACCATACAAGGTTGTGACCGTGATACCACCAAAGCCTAATTGATTTAACATTCGCTTAATTTCTGGTGTATCGTCGTGACGTTGATTCATTTGAAATGGGCTATAGTAGACCTCATCAAGCTTCTGGATCGTTGCTCTATCTGTTCTACCTGTCACAGAAAGGCCATAGTATCTTTGAAAATCTCTTACACGATCTGCTGTGTAGTCACCGTAGTAATCCGTAACAAGGATACCAGAGAAACCAATCCGGTTTAATTTTACCTTAATTTCCGAAATGTTAGGATGTCGATCACCTACTCGGAAGTCAGTTTTAGAAGCCTCAGCATTTAGTCTATTTAAAGTCACTTCGTCAACAATACCGTTAGCTTTAAGTCCATAAGCCCTTTGAAAATCTTTTACTCTGTCTTCCATATACTCACCATAGAACGTTGTAACAGTAATGCCACTAAAGCCTAACTGATTCAACTTTCGCTTGATGTCTTTAATATCATTGTGTCGTTGACCAAGCTGGAATGGGCTGTTGTATACTTCCTCAAGCTTCTGAATTGTCGGACGATCCAATCTTCCATTTTGAGAAAGGCCATAATATGCTTGAAATTCCTTTACCTTGCGTTCCATGTAATCACCAAATAAATCAGTTACAGTAATCCCTGAAAAGCCGACACGATTTAATTTTACTTTTAAATCGGAAATGGTCGGATGACGATCACCTTTTTGAAAAACAGACGGAGTATTGTTTAGGGAAAAAGCTCTTGGTTGTATAGCTTCTTCTTCAACTTCAACAACTTCTTTAGTCTCAGAAGCATCTTCATCTGGTTCCATGTCGTTTTGATTGATCTCAGGTTCACTCATATCTTCTATGTAAACCCCTTCAATCTGTTCATCGCCAACTGTTTCGGATTCATCGCGCGCTTGTGGTTTTTCTTTATTTTGTTTTGTTTCTGACTCTGCTATATCTGTTTTATCACTATTGGATTCTTTATTAACAATTTCTTCGTCGGCATGTTCACCTAATTCTACAAGACTACTAACTTGTGATTGATCAACAGCTTCCCCATCTATAAAAGTATTACTCTCCGAATCTTCGAGTACTAACTCAGCTTGGCTGGTTAACGGACTCAAACAAAATAGAGTAAGCAGTAACAATCCAATCCATGTTTTTTTCATATGTCTCACTTGAGTTTCACCACCTTTATTTTTTATCCTCGATAATTTCCCAAAGACAAAAAAATGAGCGAGGTTTGTCATTTTTTTGTGTCAGTTTAGCTCTGATAACTTATGGAAAAGTAGAAATTTGATCACTATTACCATCATAACATATTGGGTATGATAATCAACCTAATAATATATCTTTATCGTTAATTATGCATTCAATTATTGGTGCTAGTTTTACAATCAAATTATTTAACTTACACTTCAATCCTAAATTGGGCGATAATATTTTAAATGATTTGTTTGTATTTTTTACCAATCATAGTTTTGTTTAATATGAGTGTATCTTACCGTGATAATGGGTAATTACTAAATTACACATGTTTATTAAATAAGTATTAAGGTCTGAAAGTAAATATAGGTGGAGATGAATCTCATGAAACAAAATATATTAACACACTTAAAAGACGCACTGCCTGATGATGTCGTTACTTACCAAGTCTCAATTTACACAGTTGCTCTAGAGGCTTGGAGACGGGGACTACGGGTTAAATTTTTTAATTCTAGTAGAGGGTCTAAATACCCCTCACAGGCTTATCGATATTCAATATCAGATGGTAAAAATGAATATCACTTTGCTACGGCAAGAGGTTCAAAAACGACAAAAGAAGCGATAGAGGTAGTTATCTATAAATCAAAGTGTTACGAACAACTCAGAAAAGCAAATGTTCCCATTCCCGAAGGCGATACATTTTCTTTTACGGAAATATCCATTGATGAAATGATTGCTTATGGAATCTCTATCGGATTCCCCTTAGTTGTAAAGCCTGTTGATGGTGGCGGTGGTCAAGGAGTAGTAACGCACATTAAAGATGTTAATACATTAAAGGAAAGTATTTTATTCATTAAAAATGAACTTAAAAAAGATAAAGTCATTATTGAAAAGTATTTTACTGGCTTCGATTATAGATTTTTTGTAATAGAAGATCGGGTGATTGGTGTTACAAAGTCATATCCTTCCTATATTATTGGTGATGGAAAAAGCAACATCAGAGAACTTTGTAAAATAATGAATAGAAAAATAAAAGCCAATATAACAACTCGTGCTAGAACAATTGTCATTGATGATGATTTAATTTCTTGTCTTGAAGAACAAGGTTTGAGCCTTACTTCTATTCCCAAAAATAAAGAAAGAATCTTTGTTAGAAGACATGGCAAGCATCTCAACCTAAGATTAAATGTAGATTGTACAGATGAAATTGATCCAAAATTCAAAGAGTATGCAGTGAAAGCCTTAAACGCAATAGATGGACTCCCATATGGATCAGTCGACATGATTATTAATGAAGAAACTAATGAAGGAGTTATAAATGAACTTAACACAAGAGGTGAAATTATGATGCATATTTTCCCTATGGAAGGTGCGGCTAGAGATGTACCAAAAGCCATTGTTGATTATTATTTCCCAAATACAAAAAGAAAAACTGACTCTCTATATTTTGAATTTAAACCCATTAAAGATATGTTTTTAGCTGGTTTGGCCGATGAAATCCTAATCCCGCCTCTCCCTGAAGATACTTTATATGAACAAAAAATAGATATTAGAGGTGCTAATTTAAAAGGTTTCTATCTTAATGGGATATACAAAAGAGCGGCTAGAATAAGATTAATGGGAACAATCGAATTGATTGAAAATAAAAAAATTACCATGCGCTTAGTCGGTGCAAAAAGCAATTTAGAAAAATACAATAAATATCTTAATAAGTTTACGACTAGAACAGCAGAAATCAAATCCATTGACGTAAGTGATTATCATATACAACAAGATCCACAAATTATAAACTTAAAATTAACTGAGAAAAAAACGATCATAGAGACACTCAAATAAAACATGCATGATTTAAAGTAAGTGTCAAATAATCCCCACCTGCTTACAGATGGGGATTTAATATATGCTTTATATCGAAATATTCGCTTACTCTTTTATATACAGATAATTAGCGTTAGTGAGTTGCTACTTCCTGACTCACTAACGCTTTATTTTGCTCATTTAATTTATCATTTCAATGCTTCAACTTACACTCATTTTTTTATCTTAATTTCTTTTGGATCGAACCGTACGGAATGACTCTGTTAGCCGCCATGAGGTACTTTCCTTGATATAACGGTCTCGCTTTTGTAGTTGTTGTTTTTGTTTTGTTAATCTTGCTTTATCTTTCTCAGCTCTTTTTAGAAGTGAACCAATATTTTTTAGTCGATCAACATCAATGCTCTCGTCCATTGAAAAGCCACTTTTCACAGGACTATTCCAGTTTTCAATTACAACGCGTTTCACTTTTGCAATTCCATTGTTCGCTTTAATCAGACTCTTAAGTTCCTCGATTTTTGCCATACTTGAACTAGCGACAATCACTTCAATCTGGTTCGAATCTAGAATTGTAATCTGACCACTGATATCCAAATCAAGTGCTGACTCTTTTATATATCTCTGAAATCTTGCACCTTTTCTATTTGTTTTAACAATCATACGTCTCGTATAAATTTTTCCTACCAATGCCGGTAAAACGGTCACTTCTTGAGCAGAACGATTTTGTAAAGGCTCAAGTACAGCATTTAAGTCAAAATAAATTTTTTCTCGTTCTGTTTCTGTTCCTATTGTATCCGGAAAATAGTAGTCAACGATTCCTGATGGAATATCCCGAGCTTGTCCTTCCATCGGAAATAAAATGCCACCAATTTGTGCGGTTGGATTTAACTCAATGACAACAGCACCTTTTTCGATTGGACTATTTATATCAACAATAATGTCGACCCCTGCATGATATAAGCCAGGTACAGCCTTTACTGCATTAATTGCAATTTGCTTCATCTCTTGTGGGATCTCATCTGTCACGTCGATCGGGTCCCCACCAGCAGAAACGTTTGATTTTTCTTTAAGTAAAATTTTCTCACCTTTTTTTGGTACACTATCTAACGTATACCCAGCAGTTTGAATATACTCCATCGTTTCATCATCTAAATCAATTAAACAACTGTATAGTCTAGCATTTTTCATGCGTGCACCATTTTTTAGGTCTATTAATTCTTTAATAGTATGCTTTCCGTCAGCAATAACATTGGCTGGCAGTCGGTTATATGCAGCAATTACTTTATCTTCAATTACATAGACACGATATTCTTCTCCTGGCACATATCGCTCCAGTATTACATTTTCATATTGTGACTTGTGTCTGACAAAATCAATAGCTTTTTTCAGCTCTGAAATCGACTTGATATTTGTTACAACACCATTACCTAAACTAGCATCAGTTGGTTTAAAAACAAGCGGAAATTTGATTGTTTCTGCATACTCAAGAATCGCTTCATCTGAATCCTCTTTTGTAAACTTTCTTCCCTCGGGAACTGGGACACCTTTTTCTTTTAAAATTGTTTTTGTCAAACTCTTGTCGGATCCTATTTCAACAGCATCATTAGCTACTTTATCTCCTCTTGTTCTAAAGAAATAATGTGTTTTTGTTTCTGAACTTAACGAAAATAAACGCCCAGGAGGGTTTACACCAAAAGTAATCATATTATCATATTTGCCTGAATCAATTGTATACCACTTTAATGTTAAGCCACGACGCCACCCTTCAACTGCTACAGCGTAGGCACATAATTTTGTTTTTCTAGCACCTCTTACTATCTCGTTTGTAAGATGAGGTAGCGATATTACTGGATTATTTACGACCATTTTTAACATCCTCCAACTATTTTCCACGCACTAATTTTTTTAATACTTTCACTATCAATCCAATAAAACGGATTGGTGCCGTTAAACGCCAAGAAAAACTCCTATGATATTTATTGATTTTTTCACTTAATTCTTGGATATCACTATCTAGCTGTTTATTCTCAACTTGTAGTTGCTGCAACTGTAATAGTTGCAATTTACGCTCAGCTTTGATTTCAAAACCTACCTTTACAGGTTCAGACCATTCTTCAGTGATGATCTCTTCAACTGAAGATCTTTCTGGATCAGACAATATTGCCTGATCAAAATTGTTAATTATATCCGGATCATTGCCCATAACAACTACATCAATTCGATCATCTTCTCGACGTTTGACATAGCCACTTACCTTCCCTTCAAAGGCTCGCTTTCGAAGTCCTCGATGATAACCCACATTTAAGACGTCACCCGAAACAATAAATCGTTTACCATATATTTTTCCTTTGAGTGGAATAGACACCTTTGTCTGTGTAACAACTCGATTATTCAATGGCTCTAATAAATCATAGAAATCAAAGAATAATGGACTCTTGTACGGATCATTCTTAGTTTCAGGGAAGTAATAATCAATTATAGCCGATGGAACATCACGAGGTGTCCCATACATCGGAAATACTAGTGAGCCAATTTGAGCGGTTGTATTTATTTCTATAACAGTAGCTTCTCCACTTTCAGAAATTATTAAGTCTATTGCAGCATGATTTAGCCCTGAAATTGCTGCAATTGTTTTAATAGAAATATCTTTAACCTTCTCTGATAAGTCATCTAATACATCTCTCGAATCTCCACCAATCGAGATATTACTTTTATCTGTTAAGTACAACTTCTCACCTTTATCTAATATAGATGATAGTTTAAATCCTTGGTCTTTAATGAATGTTTTAAGTTCTTTATCAATCTTGATTAAACAAGAAATCAATCTCGGATTATGCTTTCTTAAATCGTTTTTAGCTTCAATTAATTCTAGAATCGTCGATTGACCATCACCAACAACGTTTGCAGGGATACGTTCAATTGCGGCGACTACTTGATCATCTATCA
The DNA here is from genome assembly GCF_039539605.1 of Amphibacillus indicireducens. Taxonomy (NCBI): domain Bacteria; kingdom Bacillati; phylum Bacillota; class Bacilli; order Caryophanales; family Bacillaceae; genus Amphibacillus; species Amphibacillus indicireducens. The sequence goes on from NZ_BAABDL010000073.1 coordinate 7,270, forward strand.
CATAAAGTCGATGATCAGTTCCACTATATTGACGTTCTATTAAAATACTGACTATCTTAGGATTCTCTCTAAGCTTATTAAAAGCAATTGTAAGTTCTTGATCGTCTTTTATGTTTAAATGAACATCACGACCAAAGCTTCCCTCTACTGGTTTTATCACAACTGGATAGCTGATCTGATTTGCATATGAAAGTATTTCTTCAATTGTAACATCAACATTAAAAGATTTTCCTTCAGTTACATTAATACCATTTTTCTTAAGGGTTTCTTTTGTTCGTGCTTTATCCATCCCTATTTCTACGGCTTCATTGGTTACGACATCTCCTCGTGTCCGAAAGAAATAATGGGTTTTTGTCTCTGAACTTAATGAAAATAACTTTCCTGGTCGATCAACATACCATGTTTTCATGTTTTTAAAGTGCTCATCATCTTTAACATGCCAACGTAGTGTTAAGCCTCTACGCCAGCCTTCTAAGGCTATAATATACGCATCTAATTCAAACCCTCTTGCTTCGTACATTATTTCGCTATTTAAATTCGGTAACCACGATGTATTAGGTTTTTCCATTATGCATTTCTCCTAATGTCCTCAATTATATTATCAAAAAGTGTAAATTTTTTTCCGTTTATTAAATCTGTATTTAATCGTGCTTCTGCTTCTAAGTATAACTGACCGAGTTTTTGATCCGTTTTTAAATCGAATTGATCGAAGTTTCCTGGTTTAGGGGTAAATTCACCAAAGTATAGACCCTTATCTGTTCGTAAAAAATCAATTCGCATAAATGGTGCGGGGATTTGTAAAGATAATTTCAGTGCTTGATCAATTTCTTTTGCAACTACTCCCAAACCCTCAAATTGTTGTTTTTCATACTTACCAGTCTGTATCCGTTCTCCTCTCTTATCCCACCAACAATACCGTGCTTTAGTTGTTCGATCCACTTCCAAGATAAGCCCTACCTCGCCATAGAAACAATAAAATTTCAAGTCTCTAGCAGGTTGCTCTTCATTGAGTCGGAGAAGCTCTTCACAATACCATAAGTCTTTAGAGACCTTACCACTTTTTAAATCATCAGTCATTGCTTCAATTAATTCTGACCAAGCGAATAATTGTCGCTCTCTTTTAATATCAAATATATTGGTTTCATCTTTAATTAAATAAACACCACGCCCACCATCTCCAAAAGCCGGTTTTATTACTATCGCGTTCTTTTTAGGAATTGTTTTAATTGTATATACATGATCATGTTGTTTAGGATAAGGTATAGTTAATTGTTCGACAAAGCGATAAGCAGTCTTTTTATCATCTAAAATTGTTTCAGGCAATTGATTGGTTAATTGCTTTAGTCTAAAACGTTTCACTAATTGATCACTAAATGAATCAAGGTGAGAGCCTGATATGTTGCGTTGCTCATATTGACGAATCAAGTATTCTGGAAATTGTGCACGCTTGTAAAGTAAGGCCGTTTTTTCATATAAATAATTTTTTAATTCCTCACTTTTTAAGTGCCTATGCGACCTTGTTAATTGATCAATTATACGTTTAATTTGTTCTTGTCTCTTTTGTTCTTCGTCTACAAGTTTATCGATAAAATCAAAAGTCCAACCTTCTTGATTTAAAAGTTTAACAATTTTTCCTTCAGAATTGATATCTAACTTTTTCAATCCTTCTATCGCGCGATTTATAAAATTTAATTGGCTTTTTTGCTGATTAAGTAGATATTGTTTCTTCAAGAGTTCTTGTTTCAGCATAATATTTTCTTGATGGATGGCTCGACCTCTGAAGAGTATTGAAAAATATATTTTGACATAAGAAAAAGGACGTAAAATTTTGCTTAATTTAAAGCGGCGGCTTTCCTTGATATGTTTAATATCTTTTTCTAAGCGTATTGTTTCACGAGTTAGCTTATCTAAAGTCAGTTCTTCTTGATAAGTATGTGCCATTTGCTCTTCTTTAGCTATCTTGTTCAAGTCCATCATTCGTTCACCTCATAAATTTAAAACCTTTTTCTATCCAAGTCAGTAATTTATTTTTTTCTATTAGCTTAAAGCGATATTGAAGCTCACCATACTCATCTAACAAGTTCTTTCTCTTTAGCTTTAATGATTGGATTTGATCACTTAATTCTTCATTTGTCATTGATCTCAACCCTTAATTTTTTATTCTTGTATAAAAAATTGTTCAATATTTTTTTGTTGTCTACTTGTTAATTTATGACTCAACTCATTGTTAAGGCTTTTAGTATATATCTCTGGTAAATATAATTGTTCATGGTCAAAAGCATCTGGTGTACCAATAATCGATAATTCAGTTCTTGCTCTTTCGCCGTAACAGACAACACTAATTTTGCGCTCATTAATTAAATGACGTACCTCTGCTGATATAGGTAAATCAGGAGTTTCACCGTATCTATAAACTTGGACAATACCTACTTTTTGTTTTTTGTTAGTTAATTCTGTTAATTTTTTGATGATATCACTAATATTTTGATTAGCTTCTCGAAAATCAGCACTATAAATGACATCAAACGCTCTAAATTCTCCTTTAGAGACGTCACGTTCTGGCAACATAGGATTAGGTGCTTCAAATGGTCTATTAGACTGTGGGTAATCATAATAAAGATTAGATGCTGTTTGATGATAATTTAATTGAGCATCTCGATATTCCTTTCGAACACCCATAAAATAACCTGGAAATCCAAAGACTGAATTTCCTGTTAATGAGTCTGCTGATTGTCGCTGAAAGGACAATGGACCAATCGGAAGCTCTACAACTGCTTTAGGACCAAAAATATGTTTAATTCTCATAATAAATTCTGAGTCAGCCGCAAAACGCACACTATCCCAATGCCCCAATTTATCTAACACTTCTTTTCGTCGAAACATAAATGAAGACATATTACTGAATATATATTGACCCGGTTTTCCTCGTCGATAAAAAGATAACTCTTCTGTTGCCCTTGCTTGCTCTGATGTATTCCCCATTACTTTATTATTTGCTAGTAAATGTCTTGCTTGTCTTGCTAATTTTTCTGGATGTGACCAATCATCTGCATCATTAATTGTGATAAAATCACCTGTAGCGTGTTGGAGTGCAATATTTCTCGCAACATATGGTCCACTATTCTTCGGTGTTTGATAAAATTTTACTCTTGGTTCTGAGTCTAAATAAGATTGAATAATGGATGCAGTATGATCTGAACTGCAATCATCCACAACAATTACTTCGATGTTTGTCCATGTCTGATCGAGTATGGATTCAATAGCCGTTCGAACTTGGTCACCTGCATTATAGACAGGAATAATCACTGTAATCTTTGCTCGATTACTTTGCTGATCACTTTCCAGTTGATTTGTTTCTAATTGATCATAATATGATAAATCGATGCCTTTATTTAAGTGAACAGGTTCAATATTATAAAGTTTTAAAGCTTTATTGATCCACTCTATTCGCTCATTAACATTTTCAACTGTATTTGCGAAGGCTAAATATAAATCTGGGTGCTCTCCTATCTTAATTGCTTGCTTTAAAACATCTTTTGCCTGATTTAGCTTCCCGAGTAAATGTAAGTTTTCCGCTGCTAAAATTGCTCGCTTCCGTTTCTGTTCTACAGTTATTTTCTCTTTGCGTAATCGATCTAAAAAAACCAAACTTTTATTTGCATCATCTACTGTATATTGATCAGCATGCCAAATAGCCAGCTCAAAGCCAGCTATTTCAGTTAACAAAGGATCTTCAGTCTGATTAAATAAGTTAAGCATTTCTTGGTACCCCGACTTCTGAAAGCCTAAGTTTTTCAGTCGATATTTCGCATGATTTACTTTCCGCATTCTTGCTTGTTTTTGACCTGCACCAAGTAGCTTTCTTAATTTGTCCTTCGCTTGATCAGAAAGACTATTTTTTAAAAATTGCTTTACGTATTTTGGAACAAGCCTGTCATAAATAATCTGTCCTAAGTCTGATAATTTATTTCTTATAGCTTTTAACAATTTAGTTCACCCGTCTTTTTCTTGCTCTATCTTCACTTGCTTTTTCGCGATAGCTTGCAACAACTTCTTCTGCTTTTCCATCCATAACAATTTCACCATTATCTAACCATATGACCCGTGTACATACTTTTTCAACAAAATTCATACTATGAGAAACGATAATAACAGCCTTAGCTTCTTCCATCATGTCTTGAATCTTCTCACTTGCCTTTTGCTGAAAAGACATATCACCTGTTGATAGGGCTTCGTCAATAATAAATATATCTGGTTCTAGAGCTGCAGCTATACTAAATCCTAACCGCGCTCGCATTCCACTAGAATATCGTTTAATTGAACGGTCCATCGCTTTCTCTAATCCTGCAAATTCAGCAATATTTTTTAGATTACGCTCAACAACATCTTTAGGGATACCGAGTAACATTCCATTTAAATAAACATTATCAGTCCCTGATAATTGTCTATTAAATCCTGTCCCATAGTTTAATAATGCAGTTGTCTGACCATTAACTGTTATTTCTCCTTCATCTGGCTTTAATATTTGGGTTATAACCTTGCATAATGTGGTTTTACCAGCTCCATTTCGACCGATTAAACCTATCACTTCTCCTTCATTAATTGTAAAAGAGAGGTTTTTTAAAGCCCAATGATGATCTTTTCTTAATTTAAAGTTTATACCGACATTTTTCAAATCAATAGCAACATTGTCTCTCATTTCAGTATCAATGTTTTTTAACTGAAGCCTCTTAGTTACTCTACGTTTTGCTCTCGGCACAGTTTTTTCATAAAGACTAATCACAGTATCTGGATCGCCTACTTCTTGAATCTTTCCTTTTTCAAGCCAAATTACACGATCACAGTGTCTACGTGCAAAACGATGACTATGTGTAACGATAATAACCATTTTCGCTCGGCCTACAAGTTCTTTCATTTTTTCAGCTGCCTTTTTACTAAAGGCTTGATCCCCAGTATTTAATGCTTCATCTAATATTAATATCTCCGGATCCAAGTGAGCAGCTACACTAAACCCTAATCGTGCACGCATCCCACTTGAATACTTTTTCATCGGTTGATCAAAGAAATCTCCTAAACCGGAAAATTCATGTATATCATCTATAGCTTTATCAATATCCTCTTTTGAGATCCCGATCATAAGCCCGTTTAAGTAAACATTCTCGCGTCCACTAAGTGTTCGATTTCTACCGATTCCATATGAAAATAATGCTGAGACTTTTCCTTTTACAGTGACATTTCCTTCATCAGGAGATAGAATGCCAGTAAGGACTTTACATAAAGTCGTTTTTCCTGAGCCATTTGAGCCTACTATACCTAATATTTCCCCTTTATAAGCTTTGAAGTTAACATCTTTAAGTGGCCAAATGGGTTTTGATTTAGCTTTGTTGTCACTTTCTTTTCGACCAAGATAATCAATCATTAACGATTTATAATCATCAATATTATGCTTAGATTTATATACAACACCTAGATTTTTCGCTTCAATAATGACTTCTTTGGATAAACTCATTTTCTAACCTCTTTTATTAATTAATCATCTTATAATGATTTAATTATTTTATGTTCATTCTTCCTGTAATGGTTTAATAAATAAAATAACACTACCATCGAACCTAAAGCAACAATTCCAAGAGCATTTAAATTTGGAGTTTTAGCATACATTAAAACATCACGATATGCATTCAGAATAATACCGATTGGGTTTATTTCTACAAGATAAGCATATTTTTCAGGTAATAGTCCTCTTCCCCAAATAACAGGTGAAGCATAAAACAGAATTCGGGTTGCATGTTTTGTTAAATTATTTATATCTCGAATAAAGACAGAGAAGTAACCAATTCCAAGACTAAGTGCTAATAGGAATATAAGTTGGATTAAAATGATTATTGGTAGAAAAATAATTTGCCAACCTGGTACAACACCAAACAATATCATGAAAATAGCAATTACAAAAAGCCCAAAACTGAAGTTAAACATTTCGCTAAGTGTTGTTGATAAAGGAAAAATAGCTTTTGGTAAGTATACTTGGTTTATAATTGATGAATAATTCGTGATGGATCGAGATGATTTATTAATCGTTGCATTCATCCATTTCCAAACGACGAGTCCAATTGCCAAAAATACTGGTAAATCAGGTTCAGACCGTTCCATTATAACAACTCTTAAAAAGTAAAATATCAAGACATTAAGTAATGGGTCAAGTAGCCACCAGAAATAACCTAAATAACTATCTCTGTTGTCTGCCTTTTGACCAGACATAATGAGATAGACTATTAAATCCTTACGTTTATACATTTCTTTTATATAATTGATCATATTTCACACTCCAAATTATAGATTGAAGATACCTATTTCATGTACTTTATATAAGCCCTTAATTTTAAAAAAGCATATTGGACAAAGTACCAACTTGCAACAGGTAAACTTAGCTTTTCTACATCGCGAAAAACGCGCCAGTTTTGTTTTGCCATTTTTATTTTGTTACTTGATAAAGAATTACCTCGGACACGATAGTTTGCGAGTACTTCTTGGATACCGATTGGTTGGAAACCTTTACGCGTTAACTCAAGCCATAAAGCATAGTCTTGTCTCGATCTCATATCAACCATTTGTAGAGTTCCAGTTATTTCTTGATTAATCATCACAGTTAAACAACCTATTTTATTTTCTTTTAATAATTGCTTATAGTTTTGTGTCGTTGGTACTGAGACTTCCTTTATTTCTATATGCCCATCGCTATCAATTTGAACTCGATTATAAGCTGTAAAAGTAAAAGCTAAATTGTTTTTTTCCATATAGGTAACTTGTTTAGTTAGTTTATCGGGTAGCCATCTGTCATCACTATCTAAAAATGCAATATATCGACCTTTTGCTTTACGTAGACCGGCATTTCTAGTTTTAGCCGTACCACCATTTTCACGACGTTCGATCAGTTTAATTCTTGGTTCATTTTCAATATATTGTTTGATTACCTCTACTGTCCGATCTGTAGAATGATCATCAATAATAATCATTTCCCAGTTTTGATAGCCTTGAATGAGAACTGATTCGATCGTATCACTAATAAACTTTTCAGCATTGTAAGCTGGTGTAATAATCGACACCAAAGGATTGGAGTTTTTATCTTCCATTTTATCCCGCCTAATTTCCAATCATTTTTATCATGGTCTACATCCCCTTATTGGGCGATCTCTTTATACCATGTTATAAGTTTTTCTTCTTCGACTTGCCAATTTAATTCATTTAGAATCGCTCGTCTACCGTTATCAACCATTTGCTTGCGTTTTTCTGGGTTAGTCTTCAATTCGTGAATCGCCTCTTCCCAGGTGTCTGAATCAGTTGGATTAACCGTAATTCCGCATTGGTACCGGTCAATGAACTTTTGCCAAACAGGAAAGTTAGAGCATATAATCGGAATACCAGCTGTCATATATTCAAAGAACTTCGTTAATTCTTTTCGTTTATAATGCTCTGTCGGTGGAAAGATTGCTAATCCCGCAAGCCAATTTTTTTCAATATAAGCTTTATCAATGTCTACACGTTCAACAAAGCGGTCAATGCCGGTGAAGTGGAGTCGATCATTGCTATTACCAGCGAGTGCATTCATTCTTTCAGCAATCTGAGCATCACATTTTCCGTAGAAGTAGACTTCAGGTTTAGATGGGAGTCTAGGTAAAGTCGCGTGTAAATCTGAGCCCCTCACTTCAGTTACATTACCAGTATAAATGAGTGCATTTGATAGCTTCTGCTGATTACGATCTGCGCTAATCAAATCTTCATTTAAAATTGGATAATTTAAAATTTGTTCGCCTTGTGGGTAACGCTCTTGATAGTACTTTTCAGCCAAGGTTAATTCCATTTCTTTAATGAAAAATCCTTCAATTTTATTGTATAGTTTTGCGATCGCTTTTCTAATCGGCTGTTTCAAATAATCTTTTTGTAATATACCCGTGTAATAATCTTCGTGAACATCATAAATAACTATATTGTTTTTTTTCTTTAATAACCAGCCGACCCATAACAGTTCAGGATCGTGAAAGTGATAGTAATCTGCTTGTTCTTTTTTTGCTAAGCGATAAGTCTGCCATGTTGAAAGGAGCATTCTCACTATGCGATTTTTGCGTTTCTTTGTTGCGATTAATCGAATGCCATCCTCCGTAACGACTTCGTCTCCTGTGCTTTTATTTTCTAAAGAAACGATTAGACTGACATTGTAACCAGCTTTATCTAAAGAAAGACATTCTTTATGATATATTCGTGTGTCGAAAGGATGATGAACAGTCGTTAAATGAACGACTTTTTTTTGTTTTGCCAAATTAGACATCCTCCTAGTATTCTATTGTAACAGATTTTCAAAAGTTGATTGATACTGCTTAACGATCCTATCAGCGTTAAAAAACTGAACCCGCTGATAACCCTTGTCTATTATATCATTAAGCGGTTGATTTGCTAAATTCAAGATGGCTAAAATATTTTCAGCGATCTCGTCAACGTTCCCAACTTCTACTAGGCGTCCATACTTTCCGTTCTCTAGAATTTCAGCTGGGCCAGATCTACAATTTGTTGACACAACAGGAGTGCCAGTCGCAAGGGCTTCTGCCAATACGTGACCAAAACCTTCGAATGTTGATGTTAAAACAAATAAGTCAGCTGCTTCAAAGAACAAGTATGGATTGTGTTGAAAGCCAACAAAGTGAACATGTTCACTTACATTTAGATCTTGTGTTAGGGTGGTTAAGTCTTCTAATAGCGGACCTTCGCCTAAAATAATTAACCGACTTTTAATTTGTTCATTGATTTTTGCAAAAGCTTTAATTAATGTTGTTTGATCTTTTTGTGGAACAAGGCGTCCCACATTTATAATCGTTTTCCGGTTAGATTCGAAAAGTGCTTGATATTCTGATTTTAGCTGTTCTGTGGTTATCCTTTTTTGAATTTCGTTTATATCAATTGGATTATAAATGACCTTGATGTCTTTGGGATTTAATTTATATCGCTCAATGAGATTGACTTTAACACCTTCGGATAGTGAAATGACTTGATCGGATAATTTATAAATACGGCCAAAAGCTCTTAATTTTAGTCTTTCAATAAAATCGCCATCTAAATTCGATGCTTCTCTGACAACACTTTTTGCTTTAGTAAATGATAAACGTGTTGCTAAAATCGCGATTGTATTGACTCTTGGAATTGTACTAAAAACAATATCAATCTTTTCTGTTCGAATTATTTTTGCCAATTTAAAAATCGAACGGCTTAACCTTTGCGTGTTTACTTTTTTAAAAATTACATCATCTTTTATTTCTGATTCATAAGAACCGTTATAATCTAGCGTCACAAGAACTGGCTGATATTTTTTACGATCTAAATTATTAATAATATTTAGTAGAGTTCGAGCGGCTCCACCAGCTCCCATTTGGTAAATAAAAAAAAGGATTTTAATTTTTTTCATTATTTCCAGCCTTTCACGAAATTTGATCAAGTACTACAATGAGATCTAATCATATTCCAATTTATCCTTTGTGAATTTATTTGCCATTTTTTAGTGATTGCTCTTGTAGTTGGCTTTTCTTCTTTTATAAGTATGTTTAACAACTCGCAGTAATGGGGTTTTTCCATTTCCAATTACCCCAACCATTTCTGCAAAAGCCTGTAGTATTAACAACAAAGCTACAGAAAGTACAACTGTAACAATTAATGAAGACTTAGTAAATAGAATCGCAATTAAGCCAAATAGTGCCGAAAATGCATAAATAATTAACACGGTTGCTCTGTGACTAAAGCCTGCTTCTAGTAGTCGATGATGAATATGCTTTTTATCAGGTAATAAAATGTTCTCTCCATCAAGCATTCGACGTACTATTGAAAATAATGTATCAAATATTGGGATTGCCAAAATAATGATTGGTAAAATGAAACTAAATAAAGTTACATTTTTAAATAAACCAAGGGTTGAAATAACTGCTATTGAGTACCCTAGAAACATAGCACCGGTATCTCCCATATATATTGTTGCTGGATAGAAATTATGGTAAAGGAATCCCATGTTACTAGCAATTAAAACTACAGCTAAATATATAACGATGTTATTACCATCCATAATTGACATTACTAATATACTAATTAGACCAATTGTTGTTACACCTGATGCTAGACCATCTAAGCCATCAATCAGATTAATCGCATTAGTGACTCCAACAATCCAAATTACGGTAATAAATATTGCGAAAAATTGATTAAATTCAATCATGCCAAGAAAAGGTAAAGTGATTTTTTCAATCATAACCCCACCTGACATTACTACTATCGCCGTAGTTAGTTGACCTAATAATTTAACAAGTGGTCTTATTTGATATTTATCATCAATTAGACCAACAATAACGATAATAATCCCACCAGTTATAATTGCTGGCATAACTGGCTCATTCAAACGTAAATACAACAGGCTGATAGCAACTCCAACAAAAATTGCCAAACCACCTATTCGTGGTGTTACATGCCGATGAATTTTTCTTTTGTTCGGTTGATCAAGAAAGCCAAATTTAAATGCAATCTTCTTGACTGGATAAACTAATAAAAATGTTGAGATTAATGCTATAAAAAATGCAATAATTAATTTTGTTATATTCATTTTCGCCCCTACTCTATTTTGTCTTTAAATTTTTGCGTTGTTAGATAATAATTTCTCTCTAATTAGACCTTTTCATTACAGAAAAGTTTCAAGTTACTTTACTTTAATTTTAACGAACAAATTCTTTGCAGTATCCTATTAAAACAACATAGACAGTATACCATAAATAATTCGGGAAATTGTGTAATATCTATATGAAAATTAGGAGGATTTAACGGATGATAAGTATGTCTTAACTTCTTTATCTATTGGTTAAACACTTAACATCATCAGTAATACATTGTGAGTGGAGTAAAATATGTAGAGTTTTTACAAGTAGTATGGATATAAGCTCCATACACTTTCGAGTGATATATTACTTGAAAGTGTATCATTTAATATATCACCCGATTTTGTGCATTTTATTAACTTTTAGACTTTGTTTTATTCTTCTTCGTCCTCTGGCGTGATTCGATTTTTACCACCTTCAGATTCCTCAGGTGCGTCATTATCGTTAGTATCGCCTGTGTGTCCGGTGTCATCGGTTTCTTGATCCATTTCATCCTGGTTCATGTCACCTTCATCAAACATTTCGTCTGTCTCTTCTTCCATATTATCTATGTCGTCTTGAATCTCTTCATCGATCGGTTGCTCATTGTCTTGCGGTTGTTCCTCATCTTGCATACAACCAGCTAGTAGGCCTATCGTCATTAGTGAAATCAGCAGTTTGGCTAGCATCTTGTTCACCTCTTTTCTTATAATTTACATCCATAGTTTGTCCTTGTAGTAAGATTCTAAACAAACTGATTTTAGTTTTTTTGAAGAAGGATTTGTGTACGAGTTTGGCGATTTGTTCTGAAGTTGGGTGAAATGCTCTCAAATTCAGTGATTTGCTCTCAAATTCAGTGATTTGCTCTCAAGTTCAGTGAAATGCTCTCAAGTTCAGTGAAATGCTCTCAAGTTCAGTGAAATGCTCTCAAGTTCAGTGAAATGCTCTCAAGTTCAGTGAAATGCTCTCAAGTTCAGCGAATTGCTCTCAAGTTCAGCGATTTGCTCTCAAATTCAGTGATTTGCTCTCAAGTTCAGTGAAATGCTCTCAAGTTCAGTGAAATGCTCTCAAGTTCAGCGAATTGCTCTCAAGTTCAGCGATTTGCTCTCAAGTTCAGCGAGTTGCTCTCAAGTTCAGCGAGTTGCTCTCAAATTCAGTGATTTGCTCTCAAGTTCAGTGAAATGCTCTCAAGTTCAGTGAAATGCTCTCAAGTTCAGTGAAATGCTCTCAAGTTCAGTGAAATGCTCTCAAGTTCAGCGAATTGCTCTCAAGTTCAGTGATTTGCTCTCAAATTCAGTGATTTGCTCTCAAGTTCAGCGAATTGCTCTCAAATTCAGTGATTTGCTCTCAAATTCAGTGATTTGCTCTCAAGTTCAGCGAATTGCTCTCAAGTTCAGTGATTTGCTCTCAAATTCAGTGATTTGCTCTCAAGTTCAGCGAATTGCTCTCAAGTTCAGTGATTTGCTCTCAAGTTCAGTGATTTGCTCTCAAGTTCAGTGATTTGCTCTCAAGTTGGAGGTATTGCTCTCAAGTTCCAGTTGTGCACGAGTTTGATGATTTGTGCACAAGTCAGCTGTTTTATGCACAAGTTCCATGATTTGTGCACAAGTCAGACGATTTATGCACAAGTTCCGTGATTTGTGCACAAGTCGGCACTTTTATGCACAAGTTCCGTGATTTGTGCACAAGTCGGAGTTTTTATGCACGAGTTCCGTGATTTGTGCACAAGTCGGCGGTTTTATGCACAAGTTCCGTGATTTCTGCACAAGTCAGCTGTTTTATGCACAAGTTGACCGATTTACGCACAACTTCAATTAGAATCGTAAAATAAAAAACTCCCCCACGTCAAATTCTGTGAGAGAGCTTAGCTTGGTTATTGAATCGCGAACATGATTTCTGCTTCGCAGGCAACTTCGCCGTCAACGGTTGCTTTGGCGCGGCCTTTTCCGATTGGGCCTTTTAGGCGGATGATTTCAACTTCGAGGGTCAATACATCGCCTGGTCGAACTTGTCGTCTGAACCGTGCTTTGTCGATGCCGGCGAGAAAGCCGATTTTTCCTTTGTTTTCTTCTTTACTTAAGATTGCGACGGCTCCAGTTTGTGCGAGTGCTTCTAGGATTAAGACGCCTGGCATGACTGGGTAGTCTGGGAAGTGGCCTTGGAAAAACGGTTCATTGATCGTGACGTTTTTCTTTCCAACAACCCGATTTTCTTCAATTTCAAGAATTTGATCGACTAATAAAAATGGATAGCGGTGTGGAATGATCGCTTTAATTTCTTCACTGTTTAACATCGTTATCTCGCTCCTTTAGTACCTGGTATTTATTTGGTGAAAATTCTGTCTTATCCATTCGGTAAAAAAGCAGGTTAACCGGATCACGATTAAACTGCTTTTGTTTTTTTAAATGAAAAATTCTCCAACGTGATGTTCCGTTATTCGACTCCTTTAATGATGTCGAGGACTTTTTTCCAGAAGTCAAAAGTGAGTACTTCCAAGGCGTCGGTTCCGTCACCGAGGATTGTGTATCCGACGATCATACCTAGAATGAGTGCAAAAACGGCTAGCAAGAAAATCACAACCAGGCGAAGCCAGATCGGGAAAATACGGCGAATTGGAGTTTTTTCTCGTTTTCGCTTTTGTTTTTTCTCGACGTGTCGATTGATCCGTTTTTGTTGTTTCGCTTGAGTTTGTTTTTCTTGTTCAGTTACATTGGTACTTTGCATAGGTAGAGCTCCTTAGCGTAGTTGATTAATCAACCCGCGCATTTGATCGTGCATTGTAATTGTGCGTGCGTTATATTGGTAAGCACGTTGTGTTTGTAATAATTCTGCCATTTGTGTCGCGAGATCGACGTTTGATTGTTCGAGTGTACCGCTCTGGATCTCGTTATCAAATTGATCGACCGCCGTAACAATATCTTCTGCGACGTAAGCCGCTTCTGTTAGATCTGGTAAACGGAAGAGGTTTTTTCCTGCTGGTTCTAAAAATTGTGGTCGGACCGCTTCAACAAGTGCTAGTCCGTCTTCAACAAATTCTGTTCCGCCACGACGTGTAACAATTTGTCCGATTTCGTTAATTCGAATGTCTTCAATATTTTCATCGAAAATGATTGCTCCACCGGTTTGTCCAATCACTGGGTGGCCATCGCTAGTTGTTAGCATCAATTGTCCACCGTCGATTGGTTGCAAGTAGAGTGTTCCGTCACGTGTGTAGCGTGTTTCGGTGTTACCATTTTCGGTCACTTCGATCTGCAATAAATGGTTGTCGCGTAGTAATGCGATATCTAAACCGCGGTTCGTTACATTTAACGCACCGGCTGATAGATTGATATTCGTATGGCCAATGCGTGCGCCTGAACCTAAGCGAATCCCGTGTGGTGTTTGTCTACCTGGTGCGTTGGCAGCCTGATCTCTAAGGTTATCAATATTTTGATAGATTAGTGATGAAAAATTAGCTGACTGTGATTTGTAACCACTCGTATTTAGGTTTGCGACGTTATGACTAATTAAATCTAATTTATTTTGTAGCTGTCCCATCGTAACGGCAGCTTGAATATTCATTCGGCTCATCTGATCTCGCCCCTTATGTTAGTCGTCCGATTTGATTAACAGCAATATCCATCGATTGATCGTAAGCTTGAACGACTTTTTGGTTCGCTTCAAACAATCGGTAGGCTTGCATCATGTCCGTCATTGTTTGAACAAGGTCAACGTTTGAGTTTTCTAAATAGCGCTGTTGGACGGCAAAAGATACTCCGGCCATACCACGCGCGTCAACCGCTTCGCCTGCTCCTTCTGTAAATGTGAACAAATCATGATCATCTTTAATCAAATCATTCACATTTTCCGTATAGGCAATATTTAGTGGAATCATTGTGCCACCGATTTCGAGTTCACCTTCACTTGTAACACTGAACACTTGTCCATCTGTGAAAATCGGGTCTCCCGCTTGGTTTAGGACATAGTAACCTTGATTCGTTGTCAAGTATCCCTCACCATCGATGGTGAAATTCCCATTTCGAGTGTAGCGAACATCCCCGTCTCCATTTTGAACGGCGAAAAATAATCCGCCTGTTTCATCTGGTAACTCAACATTGATCAACGCCATATCCGTTGTCATACCGGTTTCCTGAAGGCCACCTTGTTGGTGGTCGGCAATTGTTTCTTGGACATAGACGCCTGTATTCAACGAACCAATTGCTTGTTGAGTCGGCACCGAAAACGGTCGAGTCGTCGGAATATTTTCTTTCCCTATTCGGTTAATCAGCAGTTCGGGAAATGCTCGAATCGCTGCTTGATCCTGTTTAAAACCAGGTGTTTGTGCGTTTGCTAAGTTATTCGACAATGTCTCCTGACGACGCTGTTGCGCCTTCATCCCGCTTGCCGCTGCATAATATCCTCTTAACAAGTCACCTCTCCCCTTCCATGACAAATAAGCATCACCCCTATATTAGCATAAATTCTACAATATAGGGCAATTTCAATGATTTTTTATCAAAAATTGTGGAATTTTTGGCTGAGAAAATTAGATAATTGATTTTCTTTCGATTTTGTCGATATTTTCTAACATCAGGCCTGTCCCTTTTGCGACACAGTGCATTGGTTCTTCGGCTAAGAAGACTGGGACTTTGAGCTCTTCTGCGAGCAGTTGGTCGATGCCGTGGATCAGTGCGCCTCCACCTGTTAGAATCACGCCTCGATCGATGATGTCTGCTGATAATTCTGGTGGTGTTTTTTCCAAGACATTTTTAGTTGCTTGGACGATAATACCGACTGATTCGCGTAGTGCTTTTTCGATTTCGGCTGATCCGATGGTGATTGTTCTTGGTAGGCCTGTGACCATATCGCGACCACGGATATCAATTTCTTCGTTGCGTCCGTTTGGAAACACAGTTGCGACGTGGACTTTAATATCTTCGGATGTGCGCTCACCGATTAGTAATTTGTACTGGCGTTTAACGTAGTTTAGGATTTCAGTATCAAATTTGTCACCGGCCATTTTGATCGATTGGGCGGTAACAATGTCGCCCATTGATAGGACGGCAACATCTGTTGTTCCTCCGCCAATGTCAACGACCATATTTCCGCTTGGTTGGAAAATGTCCATTCCTGCACCGATTGCGGCAACTTTCGGTTCTTCTTCTAGATAGATTTTTTTACCGCCTGATTTTTCTGCGGCTTCTTTAATCGCTTTTTGTTCAACTTTAGTAATGTTAGTCGGGCAGCAAATAAGCATGCGTGGTTTCGAGAACATGCCTTTTACTTTAATTTTATTTATAAAATATTTTAGCATTGCTTCAGTCACGTCAAAATCAGCGATAACACCATCTTTAAGTGGGCGAATCGCTTCAATATTTCCTGGTGTTCTTCCGACCATTCGGCGGGCTTCTTCCCCAACTTCTAATACGCGGCCAGTCGTCCTGTCCATCGCGACAACTGAGGGTTCATTTAAGACGACACCTTTTCCTTTTACATGAATCAAAACATTCGCTGTACCTAGGTCAATTCCAATATCTCTTGCAAACATGTGTACGATCCTCCCTATGTAAGTATCTTCCGATAATTTCTTATGCATCTAATAGTATATAATAGCATATATAGGTAAGTAAAGATAAACTATTTTGATTAGATTATGTCAAATTTCAAAATTCATTTATTGTTTTTGAAAATTTAGTTGATTTGTTTTTTTGCGAGAGAAATGTAGAGAGGATCAATGGTGTTGCTTAGCCACGAATCGACTGTTGTTGGTATTTGCGCTTGGTCGCTTCACCACCTCTTAAGTGGCGGATCGATTTGTGGTATTCGAGAATTTGTTTAACTTCTTTGGCAAGAGTGGGGTTGAGCTCGGGCAATCGATTTGTTAAATCTTTGTGAACAGTGCTTTTCGAGACGCCAAATTCCTTCGCGATCGTTCTGACTGTTTTTCGGGTGTCAATAATGTATTGCCCTGTTCTGAGTGTTCTCTCCTTAATATAATCATGCACATCATTTGCCTCCTCTTGTTGTCTGGTCAAGGTGTGGGAGTTTGGATAGCACGAATGGATACTGACTGATTCAGTTGTGATTGTGAAAAATCCTCAGACCTTCTTCATTGTTTGTACCATTTTATTAATTAAAACGGTTGAATATGCGTGATGGAGGGGATTTTATTGCGCGTTGTGTGGTTATGTAGGCTTGTGGAAGGGATTCGTTACGCAAACGGAGTGGTTGGGGTGGGATTTGGATCTGATTGGGAGTTATTCGTTACCCCTGTGACGAGTTTTCGGCAAGACAGGGCACGATTAGGGGGTATTCGTTACCCCTGTGACGAGTTTTCGGCAAGACAGGGCACGATTAGGTGCTATTCGTTACCCTGTGACGAGTTGTTTGATGAGACAGGGCACGATTAGGGGGTATTCGTTACCCCTGTGATGAGTTTTTCGACGAGACAGGGCACGATTAGATCCTATTCGTTAGAAATCCCCTTGATCAGGATGACGATCTCTGATGATTAGCTCCTATTCGTTAGAAATCCCCTTGATCATGGTGACGATCTCTGACGATTAGCTCCTATTCGTTAGAAATCCCCTTGATCAGGATGACGATCTCTGACGATTAGAGCCTATTCATGAGAAATCCACTCGATTAGAACCACGATCTCTGACGATTAGCTCCTATTCGTAAGAAATCCACTCGATTAGAACCACGATCTCTGACGATTAGCTCCTATTCGTTAGAAATCCCCTTGATCATGATCACGATCTCTGACGATTAGAGCCTATTCGTGGCAGATCAGCTGAATTACCGACCGATCTCTAAAGATTACCAACATTCCAGGTCAACCAAACCTTCTCACTAAAAGTTAAAGACCGAACGCATTATTTGAGTTCGGTCTTTAGGTGGATCCTCTGGCTTAGAAAATTTCTCCGTGCTCGGGATCGCTTAGAATTCCGACACGGCCTGGATCTCTATAGATTTCGCCATGTTCGGGATCTCCAAAGATCTCACCGTGTTCCGGATCTCTAAAAATCTCACCATGCTCGGGATCACTAAAAATTTCCCCGTGCTCGGGATCGCTGGCAGCCTCGACAGAAGGTGTAAAGTCTAGTTGTGCGACTGACAAACCAGTAACAATCATGAGTGTTAAAATAACCTGAGTTACTTTACGCAACATGTTTGTCACCTCCTTAGTTTTTATATGAATCAACTGAAGCTACAGCGTTTGCAATGCTGTTAGTGGTAGCCGTGCAAAAAAGTGATCGCTACGGTGCTCTAGGAATTCATTATACGATTGAAGTAGGATGCGACGATCTTGGTAAGCACGCCCGATATAATACTTGGTGAATGGCGTATCTTCAGTTACTTCTGATAAAATACGTTTAGCTGTTTTAAAATCCCCCCGTGCTAAAGCTAGATGTGCTTGTTCACTTTTGTTTGGTGTTTCTATCCCTTCAGTCCGTTTAAAATGTGCATAAATAAATGGTTTATTTGAATTCTGCACGGCTGATATTAATTTTGGCAAGTTATTTTTTTCAGCGAGACGAATCGTTTCATTTAAATGATAATTAGCTAAATCAAAATCATCAAAAATATACGATAAGCTCATGTTGATGTGCAAATTCGCTAAATACCGAATATTCGTCGTGTTAACTAATGATTCAAAACCATATTTCCTAGCCAAAACCATTTCATTCCGCTTCCAATAATGGTGGAATAACACGAGATTCAGGCGTTGCTTCAACAAAGGCGATAAAATCGGATCATTAACTTGCTTAAGTTTATCCGTAAGTGGGTCTAATCTGTTCGCAACCGCACTGTAATCAAAGATATCAAAGTAGATTGAAATCTCTAAAAAAAGCTGGATACATTGTAATTCAACTTCATCTGTCCGAAAGCTTTGTGCTAATTCAAGTAATTCACTCTTAGACAATGTTCGTTTTTGCTTCATCATGATCAAATTATAGAGATTCGCCCACTCTCGGTTTCGTTTCGAGCGACTCTGGTTATTTTGTTCTAACAACTGGTCAAAAGCTTCCATGTAACCATTCATTAGTAAAAACTCTAAACCGATACATTGTGAATATGAGTCGGTTGTTTTGAGAAAGTAGGTTTTTAATTTTTCAGGGTGCGATTCAACATCATGATGTGTTTTTAACCAACTCAAATAATGGTCAGCATCTCTAAAATCTGCTAGTCCATCTATCTTAGACATTGAATTCCCTTCCCTTCATTCCCATCTATTTATATATACCCATTATTACATATTTTCATTTTTTTACAAGGAGTTTTTGTAAATATATTCAACTATAAACAATGAATATGACAAACTGTTCAATAATTCAACCTTTTTCGCAAAAGACAGATTAAAAAACCCAGTACTTTATTATAAGTACTGGGTTTTCTGAGATCAAGTTTGCGGTTTTGGTAAGCTTGTTTCGAGATCTGGATTTTCACGTTCTTGATCTGGTTCAGTTGGCGCCTCGCTTGCTTCAACAGTCAAATCTGCCACTGATTGATCAATATACAACTCTGGATTAACCGGCTGATCATCTTTACGAATTTCAAAATGGACATGAACACCTTTATCCTTATTGAAGACGTTCGTTCCAGCATGGGCAATCACTTCACCTTGAGCAACACTCTGCCCTTCCTTCACCTCAACATCAACCAAGCTCGAGTAGTATGTCGTCACATCATGATCATGCTTCATCTGAACAACAAGCCCAAGCAACGGATTTTCCTTCACTTCAACAACTTCACCACTTAAAGCAGCGACGACCGGTAACGGCTCATCATTTGTCGCAGCAATATCAATGCCTTGGCTCTGGTAGTATTTATTGTTGTAGAATACAAGTGCTTGTTCTTGATCCTCTTGATCCGCCTCATGATCATAAAACTTAGTCACAATCTGCGTCTTACTCTCAGCCAAAATTGGTAAACTGACATTCTCCACAGGTGTCGTCACCGGCTCAGATGGCTCATCCAAACCAAGCGCCTGATCACCCCTGAGCTCATCTTGATAATTAAAATCAAGATCTAAATCTGGCTCCGAAATTCGATTCGTATTTTGAAACCAAAGTACACCAGTTAACAACAATGCCGCAACAACAAGATAAAGCGCCGGGAAAAAACCTTTCTTACCAACAATCCGCTTCCAGTGGTGCTTAAGACCACGCTTTTCCTCTTTCATATTTATCACCTCAGCAACCATTGTGATCAGAAAGAGGCATTTATATACATTTAAATTATTTTTTTAGCAAAAATATTAATCAACCCGCGCCGTCACCCACTCCAACTGAGGTAACTCCCCCTCACTCAACTGCGAAATCTCAACCCCCTGATAATAGTGCGCGACGATCTCCGCATACGTCTTCCCTTCCTCCGCCATCCCATTCGCTCCGTACTGACTCATCCCGACCCCATGACCAAAACCCTTCGTCGTAAAAATCAAATGGTCATCCTTTTGCTCGATCTCAAAATCAGTTGAACGCAAACCCAAAACTTCACGAATTTCTCTTCCTGTGAAAAATTCTCCACCCAACTGAACCGTTTTTACCCGACCACTATTTGTATACGTTGTCGGCGCCTGTTCAATTTGCACGTTAAGCTGAATCCCAAGCAGTGACTCAACATCAGCAATCGCGATACTCTTCTGATCTAAGTATCTTGGTGAAACAACATCCCACGGACTTTCAACACTGACCAAATAAGGCAAAGGATTTTCCCAATAGTCTTCGGCATTTTCTGTCTTACCATTACTCGTTGAGAAAAAAGCAGGTGTAATTGGTTTTTCCTGATACGTTAAGATTTGTCCGGCTGTTCCGAGCACGGCGTCAGTAATTTTTTCCATTTTCCAGTTAAAATCAGTCCCCCACTGTTCCTTCAGTTCATCTTGATTTTTATAAACCTGATGCTGAACGGTATCGGTAATGATTGGTTCTGGATCAACGGAGCCAGTTGATAGCATATACTGAACGATATATGTTCGGGCTGCTAAAGCTTGGGCTTTTAATGCCTCCAACTCAAATTCAGCTGGCATTTCAGAAGCAACGACACTCGCTACATATTGTTCAAGTGGAATCGATTCGACTTCATTTGAAACCGATCGCTCGACATGAACAGTGAGCTCACTTTCATTCGTTAGATCTATGACGTGATCAACGGACTCACTCGTTACCCGCTCTACTTCGTCTTTTGAAAATAGTAAAATAATTAATGATGGTAGGCTCAAAACCAAGATGGACGTTGTGACAATTAAAATGACAATCGGTTGAACTGACCTGCGCTTCGACTGTTTAGCTAAAATCATTAAGCCCTCCAATCTAAATATGGTAAACATTATACTCTATGAAAGGGGAAGTTAAACTATGACGGTTTATTGAGTTAATGATTTAGTTGAAGAACGCACGTGATTTTCACTCTAGGCGGACGCGTTCCGTGGGCATGGCCTCAACTTTTATTGTTCCACTGCCGTGTCACAATAAGGATTTTCGGACTCATGCTATTCCCACAGGAGTCGCCGCCTGCCGTTACAATCACTGGATTAACTTTCGTCAAATTTATTGAATTAAAATGATTATATATAAGGTTTGCTAAATATAATGACTTGATGATTAGCAGTTAGCCGAACCGTAGACTCCAGTGGGACCAGCACGAGCTGAAGATCCACCTAGGAAAGCGATCTTCTTTCCTAGGTTAGCTGAAGCCGTGCCCACGGAACGCGAAGGTTCGGCTAACTGCGGGTTTAAATCAACCAAATCTAAAAAACTCCCCTTAGGGTTAGGTTAATTTTTTGTTAGAAATTAGCCTAAGCTTAAGGGGAGTTTGGACGGTTTATAATGAAGAGACTTGTTCGACCGTTTCTTCTGGTGTAATTGTTGAGCTTTCGTTGACACGTTCGATGTCGGCACCGAGTGCGCGTAAGTTTTCAACAAGGCCGACGTAACCACGGTCGATGTGCTTCAGTTCAGTGACGCGTGTATAACCGTCTGCGACGAGGCCAAGCAAAACAAGCGATGCACCTGCTCTTAGGTCTGTTGCTTGAACTTCTGCACCTTGTAATTCACGATCACCTTTAATGACGACACTTCGTCCCTCAATTTTCATATTCGCATTCATGCGACGAAATTCTTCGACGTGCATGAAGCGATTTTCAAAGACAGTTTCTGTGACGATACTTGTACCTTCAGCTTTAAGCATGAGTGTCATCATTTGTGACTGCATATCGGTTGGGAAGCCTGGGTATGGCAATGTTTTGATATCAACTGGGATCAGTTTTTCCGGTCCAATGACACGAATACCATTTGGTTCTGGGATAATCGTGACACCCATTTCTTCAAGTTTTGACACGATTGCACGACAGTGGTCAATTTCTGCACCTTCAACGAGAACATTTCCACCTGTTAGGGCAGCTGCAGCCATATAAGTCCCTGCTTCAATGCGATCAGAAATAACGGTATGTTCTGCACCTTTTAGTGTGTCAACACCGTAGATCTTGATCGTTTCTGTTCCAGCGCCAATCACTCGGGCGCCCATTTTATTGAGGAAGTTTGCTAAGTCAACAATTTCAGGTTCTTTAGCAGCGTTTTCGATAATTGATTTTCCTTTAGCAAGTGTTGCGGCCATCATAATATTTTCCGTTGCACCAACACTAGGCACATCCAAATAGACCTTTGCGCCTTTCAAAGGTTTATTTGCATATGCTTCAACATAGCCATTGCCTACATGGACTTTTGCTCCGAGTGCTTCGAAGCCTTTTAAATGTAAATCAATCGGACGTGATCCAATTGCACAACCGCCTGGCATGGCAACTTTCGCATGGCCATAACGAGCGAGCAGTGGTCCTAAAACGAGTACCGATGCGCGCATTTTTGTCACGTATTCTAATGGTGCTTCTGTAAGTAACTGATTAGTCGCATTGACGGTTAGTTGGTTATCTTTTAAATTAACATTTGCGTTCATATGTTTTAAAACATCTTTTATTGTGTATACATCTGCTAGTGCAGGGACGTTATTGATTCTTGATACACCTGTAGATGCCATCAGTGTTGCGGCGATTACGGGTAAAACAGCATTTTTTGCTCCTTCAACCTTAACTGTTCCGAATAAACGGCTACCACCTTTAATGATTATTTTTTCCAAGATGCATTCTCCTCTAAATTTCAAAGTCTATATATCATTAGTATTCAGTCATTAGGATAGGTGTGCCTATCATGATTTGTTTTTCTTGATTCGACCTTTGTCTGACTGAAATCTGTACGTTCATTTGTTCATTTCCATAAGGTATCTGTTGGTTAAATTGTGTTGTATAGCCTGAGATGACTGTTAGATCAGGCTCTTCAATTCTATCAATCTCTTGATAGTTTAAGTTTTTTTGGATTTCCGCAAAAAAATATCCACTTAACATCATATCATGACTAGATATCTTTAAACAAGCATATTGTTGCTTTTCTGTTGTGTAAATAGTGGAAATAAGTGATTTAACAGTTTCAGCATAATCATCGGTTCGATTCATGTGGTTAACATTTCCTAAAAGCTGATAATTAACGGCTTGATTGACTTGCTCGATCGAATCGATGATTGTGATTATTTCATGTAGATCATCGTTTAGCTTGCGTTCGTATTGATTGACTTCATTTGTTTTTTGAAAACCTGCTCTGATCAGGGCGAGTTTAATTTGTTCAGTTTCGCTTGTTGTGAATGTTTCTTTAATTGTTAGTTCACCGAATTCAATTGGGTAGTCGTGTTGGTCGGCAAATTGAATCAGTTCGTCTAATGGTGTTTCAACTTTAGTTGGCATCGGCATAATCAGTTGAATCATCATTAAAACAAGTAAACTATGAATCATTATTTTCATTTGTTTCTCCTCAGTTCTTTTTAGTACCCAGTATCACCGAGGAGGATTGGTTTTATTCATTTGGTTTAGTATAACCTTCCCGATTTCTAAAAAAGTTAACCTGTTTTTTGTGTTTGAGGTTGGATAGATGGTTTGGATTGTTGTTGTGGCGGGGATTGTGTTTGGTGAGGCTTTCTGAAAAAGGAGGGGGGATTGTGATTTTTCGCGGTTGGAAAAATCACTGGGGTGGTTAAAACAAGTATGATATTTGTTGTGTCCAATTGATTAAGTCAATGAAAAAATGACTGACGGTTGAACCGATTGTAATTGTTAAGAAGATGATTACAATCCGTGCTTCTGTGATGCGGTTTTTCTTAAACAGCTCGTCTAAGCGGACGGCCTGAAGTACTTGCCAGGTAATAATGATAAAAATAAAATGTGAAATCATATTGACAAGTGCTTGTGTGCCAAGGTTTTGTAACATGTTTATTCCTCCTTCGATTTGTGTTATTTCCCGGGAAATATTAGCGGTTGATGTCGAATGTTTATAAGAAAGTTGTTTCTTACCTACTAAAAAAACTTTAACATAGCTCGTGCAATTGTTAAAGTTTTAATGTTGGATCAATTGTTGAAATGAATTGTGTTGGTGGTCAGATTCAATTGTGACATTGATTAAATAATGGTTGAGCGGTTTGCTATCAGAGAGGTCGATTTCTGTTTCAAGTAGTCCCGCTTCAATCCCATCTGCATAATAAAGTTGACCGAGATACGCGAATGTGACTGGGTCATAATGATCGACAGTTAGTGAGTCACTCTGATCGGCAATTTGAAGTCGAAGATGATAAATCTGCTCATCTTTCGTACTTTGCTCGAGTTCAAAACCAGCAATTTGGGGAAACTCTGCTGTTTGGTTAATAAATAAATACGGTAAATCATAATTCTCTTCCTCGATCGTTACAGTTAAATAATCTTGATGGATTCCTGTCTCAAGTTGTTGCGGTCGAATCGATAGTTTGACTTCAATCGGCGTTGGCTCGTTCGGTTCGAGTATTGTTGTCATTGGTAGCGTCCATTTGATTCCCTGTTTAATCTGCGGTCGCTTGAATGCGAGCTTGATCGGCTCAGTCGTTAGATTAGTCACCGTTAATCGATGGGTCTGCTCGTTGATTCGTTGATCAATTAGACCAAAGTTAATCGTTGAATTTTCAATTAAAACTGGCGTTTGAAGACTTTCAGTTAAATTGACTTCTCCCATCCCTTGCTCAATCGGCGCTTGATTTGCTAGTCGGGTTGCTTGGGTGAGCAGGGCTGCTTTTAATTGGGCTGGTGTCCAAGTCGGGTGTGCTTGTTTGAGAACGGCGAGTACTCCAGCGACATAGGGGGCAGCCATACTCGTTCCTTGTAAGCTTGCGTAGCCGTCGGGAACTGTGCTGATGATATCAACACCAGGTGCGACGAGATCAGGCTTGATCTGCCAATTGGCGGTAACCGGACCACGTGAACTAAAATTGGCAATTTTATTCTCATGTATTTCATATGTTGTCTCGAGCCAAACAGTCGGATTCGTTTCGACTTCTGATTTGAGCCATTCACCGTCGGCTTGTGAAATAAAGACGGCCGGTAAATCGATTTCGCCATCAACACCTGCTTCGATCGGCTCCGGGGAATCATTGTAGATCACTGCCGCTTCTGCATTCGCTTGTTGAGCTTGGGTGAGTTTTTCATAAAAACTGATCTCCCCACGTTGGAATAAGACGATTTTTCCGGTTAGATCCGGGAGTGGCTCAGTGCCTAAGCCGTGGTCTGCGATTGGATAATCTCGGGTGAGTGTCCAGTCTGGGGTATTGGCAATTTGGCTGAATTCGATTTGTTTTCTGTGCTTTGGTTCGGTCAAGATCGGTGTTTGGTACATTTGGGTTGATGCGCCGACTGCGATCGCGTCGGTGGCGGTAGCTGGTGAGCCGACCGTCCATTCGTCTGGACCTGAGTTTCCGTTGGCGATCACGACTGTGACACCGTGTTTGATCGCTTCGTTGACGGCTAGACTAGTCGGATAGTCTGGCCCGTTAACATTGTTGCCGAGCGAGAGGTTGATGATGTCCATCCCGTCGGTGACTGCTTTTTCGAGAGCAGCGATAACTTGAACAGATGTGCCTGTGCCACCAGGACCAAGTGCGCGATAGCTGTAAAGTTCCGCATCTGGTGCGACGCCTTGGAATGTGCCATTCGCTCCGATGATTCCGGCAACATGGGTGCCGTGGAGGGTAGGGTTCCCTTGAGTAGGGGTCGTTTCCATCGGATCATCGTCAAAATCAACGAGATCGTAGCCACCTTTGAAGTTGGGCGCGAGATCTGGGTGGGTATAGTCGATGCCAGTGTCGATCACGCCAATTTTGATTCCCTTTCCAGTGTAAGTTTGGTCGGTGGGTTTCGGTTGTGCTGGCAAGTCTAAGTCGGCTTGATTGAGTAATTGGATGTTTTCAGGTGTCACCGTGTAAGTTGTGACCGGATATGCTTGCTTTACCGCATCAAGTTCACCGATGCGATCGAGCTGGTGTTTGCGTCCTTCAATCGCAATTCCGTTAAAAAGGGTGTCGAATTTTTCGAGAATTGTGACTGATGGGAAATATTTTTCAAGCTCTGTTTCAAAGTCTGTTGCTGAAGTATGTAATTCGAGTAGTATTTTCGTTGTATGATGTTGTTGGGCGCTAGTTGGGAGTGGCAGCGCGATGAGTAGAAGAATAATTAATAGACTATTTCTCATTAGTTCCACCTCTTTTTTTATTGTAGTATGGTTTGTTTGGTGAAAAAAAATACATTCTAGGAATTGCTCTCAAGTTGAGCGATTTGTTCTCAAGTTCAGCGATTTGCTCTCAAGTTACGCGATTTGCTCTCAAGTTCAGCGATTTGCTCTCAAGTTACGCGATTTGCTCTCAAGTTACGCGATTTGCTCTCAAGTTCAGCGATTTGCTCTCAAGTTGAGCGATTTGCTCTCAAGTTACGCGATTTGCTCTCAAGTTCAGCGATTTGTTCTCAAGTTCAGCGATTTGCTCTCAAGTTCAGCGATTTGCTCTCAAGTTCAGCGATTTGCTCTCAAGTTCAGCGATTTGCTCTCAAGTTCAGCGATTTGCTCTCAAGTTCAGCGATTTGCTCTCAAGTTCAGCGATTTGCTCTCAAGTTCGTCGAATTCCTCAATACACAGCGAACCATTTTTGAAAAATAAAAAAACTGCCTCTATAGAAGAAGCAATTTTTTGGTAGTTCTATTTATTTTGTTCCGAAGAGGCGGTCGCCTGCATCGCCTAGTCCTGGAACGATGTAGCCTTTTTCGTCGAGTTTCTCGTCAATTTGTGCGAGGTAAATGTCGACGTCAGGGTGTTTTTCTTGTAAGTATTTGACACCTTCTGGGGCAGCGATTAGGCAAACAAATTTAATGCGTTTGGCGCCGCGCTTTTTCAAGGAATCGATCGCGTCTACAGCTGATCCACCTGTTGCAAGCATCGGGTCAACAACGATTAATTCACGCTCAGAAATGTCGCTGGGCATTTTGAAATAATATTCGACAGGTTGTAATGTTTCAGGGTCGCGGTATAGTCCGACGTGGCCGACTCTTGCTGCTGGGATGTGGCGTAAAACTCCATCAACCATGCCTAAGCCTGCTCGTAAAATAGGAACGATCCCAATTTTCTTACCGCTTAATACGTTTGATTTCGTTTTTGCGACAGGTGTTTCAATTTCGATTTCAGTTACAGGCAGGTCGCGTGTGATTTCGTAGGCCATCAGACCAGCGACTTCATCAACTAATTCACGGAATTCCTTTGTTCCTGTGTCTGTTTTTCGAATATGTGTGATTTTGTGTTGTATTAATGGATGATCCAGTACAAATACATTGCTCACGTTCGATCACTCCTTTTAAGATTATATATATCTCTAAAATTGTACAGAAAATCGTGGTTGCTTTCAAGTGAAGTTTGAATGTTTTTGCGATATTTATTAATTAGGTCTATTTTCAGACGAAAAAGTCGAAACACAACTCAGCTTGTTTCGACTTTTTAATTTAATTATAAATTGGGAAACGATCTGTGAGTGCTTTGACTCGTTGTTTCGCTTCTTCAAGTTTTGCTTCGTCTTGATGATTTTTTAAAGTAAAGGCAATGATTGAGCCGACTTCCTTAAGTTCTGCTTCTTTAAAGCCACGTGTTGTGACAGCTGCTGTTCCGACGCGAACACCACTTGTAATAAATGGTCCTTCAGGGTCAAAAGGAATCGTGTTTTTGTTCGTTGTCATGCCGATATCGTCGAGAATTTTCTCAGCGTCCTTACCGGTGAGGTTCAGCGCGCGCACATCAAGCAAGAGCAGGTGATTATCGGTTCCACCAGAAACGAGGCGGATTCCCTCTGCTTCGAGGCTCTCAGCAAAAGCTTGTGCGTTTTTAATAATTTGCGCTGAGTAATCTTTGAAGCTTGGCTCAAGTGCTTCTCTGAGTGCCGTTGCTTTAGCAGCAATCACGTGCATTAGCGGGCCACCTTGCATGCCTGGGAAGACTGATGAATCAATCTTTTTCGCGTGTTTTTCTTTTGTCAAAATCATGCCGCCACGTGGACCGCGGAGTGTTTTATGTGTCGTCGTTGTGACAAAATCGGCGTAAGGAACTGGGTCTGGATGGTGACCTGTTGCGACAAGTCCTGCAACGTGTGCCATATCAACCATCAGGTAGGCGCCAACTTCATCAGCGATTTCACGGAATTTTTTAAAATCAATTATGCGCGGGTATGCACTTGCACCTGCAACGATTAATTTCGGTTTAACTTCGAGCGCTTTTTCACGAACGGCATCATAATCAAGTACCTCAGTTTCTTGATCAACACCGTACTCTTCAAAGTTATACAGTTTTCCACTGAAGTTAACTGGGCTACCGTGCGTCAAGTGCCCACCGTGAGATAGATTCATTCCAAGCACTGTATCGCCTGGTTCTAGAAATGCAGAGTAAACGGCCATATTTGCTTGTGCGCCAGAGTGTGGTTGCACGTTCACATGCTCAGCACCGAATAATTCCTTAGCGCGATCACGGGCGAGGTCTTCTGCGATGTCGACATACTCACAACCACCGTAGTAGCGCTTGCCTGGATAACCTTCAGCGTATTTGTTTGTTAAAACTGAGCCTTGCGCTTCCATAACTGCCTGTGAGACAAAGTTTTCTGAAGCAATCAGTTCAATTTTATCGTGTTGACGTGCTCTTTCTTGTTCAATCGCTTGGTACAATTCTTGATCACTTTCTTGTAAAAATTTCATCCTAATCGTTCCCCCTCAATCCTCTTTTGTAAAAATATTATTTGATCGTAGATGCGTTTGCTCTACTGAATAATAAACAGTTCAGGACCCCTTTTTTCTAGTTGCTAGGATTACATTTTGTCATGAGGACCAGTTTTTTTGTTAGCGATCTTAAGCTTCGTAATCAGAAACTTTGTCGATTCGACGTTGGTGACGACCACCCTCAAAATCTGCGCCAATCCATGTTTTAACAATTTCCTTTGCGAGGTCGACACCAATAACACGTGCACCCATCGCTAGGACGTTTGAGTTATTATGTTCGCGTGTGACGCGTGCTGTATAAACGTCATGGACCAGTGCACAACGGACGCCTTTAACTTTGTTCGCAGCAATTGACATCCCAATTCCTGTCCCACAAACAACGATCCCGCGGTCATATTCACCTTTAGCAACAAGTTCGGCTGCTGGAAATGCGTAGTCAGAAAAATCGACAGAATCTGCTGTATTTGGTCCTGTATACGTTGCTTCGACGCCAAGTTCTTCTAAAAATGGCTTCAGCTCTTGTCCTAGTTCATAGCCAGCATGATCTGCTGTAACAATTACTTTCATGTTTCATTCCACTCCTCATAAAATATCATTATGTCTATTGTACTCATTTTTTCGCTTAATTAATAGCTAATTTCTCATTATTCTGGCAACTTTTCGATTAATTTATCGATTGCTTGATCAATTTCTTCGTATGCTTGTTGATAGACAGCTTCGTCTTGGCCAAACGGGTCAGCGATATCTAAGTTTGGTACCTTTTCTTCAAGTCGAGCAATTTCATCTTGCTCTTCTTGGAAAAATGTACTTAGGTCATGGGCGTGTGCTTGGTTAACGAGGGCACGTTTTTCTTCAATTTTTAAGCGCGCCTCTTTAAGCGCTTGCCAAATCGCTTCAACCTCGTCACTAACATACTCTTTTAGTGTATATGTTTTGCCAAAGCCCGCTGGAAAAAGAGACACAACCGCATGTTTATGTTGATTTGTCATCGTCAAAATTAAATCAGCCCAGTTAATCAGATCATCCGTGATTGGTTGTGATTCACCACTGAACTCAATTTTGTTTGCTTTAAGTGTGGTGATTGCCTTTTGATTTGTCGGTTCGCCAGCTATCGCTGCGATTCCTGCCGATTGAACTTTGAGATCTGATTTTTGTTGAAAAATTGCTTCTGCCATCGGACTTCTGCATGTGTTCCCTGTGCAGACAAATAGTATCTTCATCATTTCTCCCCTTAGCTTTTTTAATCCTCTAAATCATATCATATCAGAGGGATTCAACCAAGTTGAGCAAACCGATTTTAGTGCGTTGTCTTTGATGATTAGGGTGAGTTTTTAACGAAAAAAAGAGATCGCTGAAAAGCTGATCCTCGGATTAGAACTAGATTTTTTAGTGAAGTCTGATGAATCGTGCGGATAACAACCGCTATGATTAGCTATAAAAAATAATCTTCAGGCCGATTAGGCAGAGGATTGCGCCGCTGATCCAGGTGAGTGAACGGTCGAGGTTGCGTTGGACTTTTTTCGCGATTAGTAGGCTTGTCCAGGCGGCACACATCGAGACACTGCCGAAGAGTGCGATTGCCAACGTTGTTTGAAAGCCGGACATGCCGAGGCTGATGCCGACAGGAAAGCTATCGATGCTGACTGATAATGCGAGCATAATGATTGCTGGGATTGTTAATGTTCTGGGTGGTGCTTGGCGGATTTGTTCGGCGAAGGTTTGAAAAACGAGGTGGGCGCCGATGCCGAATAGTAAAAGACCGCTGAGTAGTTCGGCAAGGTGTGTGATTCGGTCGATCAGGATGCTACCGATCAGGATGCCGAGCAGTGGAATGAGCATGTGAAAGAAGCCGATCCAGAGGCCGATGGTGGCGATTTTTTTCAAGCGGAGTGGGCGGAGGCCGATGCCGAGGCAGACCGAAAATGCGTCAAAGGCGACGACAATTGAGAGTATTAGCGGTGTGAGCATTGAGCGTAGCATGGAAATCCTCCTTAAGCAGACGAGCTAACTTAAGTTTATGCTTGGCCAAATAAAAAAATGACTCGGTGATTCACCTGTCATTTTCTTCTGTTTCAATCCGATCGGCGGCTTTGTATAGGCGGTTCATAATCGCTTGACCAAGCCCATCTGTCGGAAAAACCTCCGCCAAAATAAGATCGACTTCCGTTTGTTTAAAAGCTCTGAGTGATTGGTAAAGCTGGTTTGCGATTGTGGCGATATTTTCGATCGTGCCACACATATGAATCTGGTCAGCACTAAGCGTGGTTGCTAGTTCCTCGCTCGCCAACACACCGACCTTTTGCCCGTTCGCTCGGTAGTGATCAATTTTTGCTTGAAAAAAATCTTTGTCGCCATCGATTAAGACTAACGGCACGTCCGGTTGATAGTGAGTATATTTCATTCCGGGTGATTTCGGTTCGTGTTCGGCAATCGCCACGCTAGTGATTTCAATCGGATAACCGAGGACTTCCTCGATCTCTAATTGTGTCACGCCACCTGGTCGAATAATTTCTGGTTGATCCCCGGTACAATCAACGACTGTCGACTCCAAGCCAACACCTGTTGATCCGCCATCTAGAATCGCTTTGATTTTTCCATTTAAATCTTGAAACACATGGATTGCGCTCGTCGGACTCGGTTTCCCGGAAAGGTTCGCGCTCGGCGCCGCGACCGGCAAGCCAGCTTTTCTAATCAATTCTTGTGCAGCCGGATGATCTGGAATGCGAACACCGATCGTGTCTAAACCAGCCGTCACCTGAGTGGAGATTTTTCCGTTACTTGGTAGCACAACCGTTAACGGTCCGGGCATAAAAGCTTCGATTAATTTTTTCGCATCGGGCGAAATTTCTGTCACGTAGCGTGCGATCTGCTCAGTGCTCACAACATGAACGATGAGCGGGTTATCAGCCGGCCGTCCTTTAGCTGAAAAAATTTTCTCCACCGCTTCAGGATTTGTTGCATCTGCCCCGAGACCATAAACCGTCTCAGTCGGAAACGCAACGACTTCCCCCGCTTGAATATATTGAGCGAACTGATCTGTCGCCTCTTCATTCCAGATTAAAAATTCTGTTTGCATTGACATAAATGAGTCCTTCCTTCATCTTACAGAGTTATCCACAGCTTATTAACAAGCTAAATTCACCATGCGCCTATTTTAGCGGTTAATTTAAATTTACACAAGTCAGTTTTTGGTGATTGTTTTATTAAAAAATTGACTCGCCTTGATTTCCAGTCGGAATATGGATCTAAACCCTGCCATGATGGCGTTTCTGTGATCAATTGATCTAGATAGGCAAAAATTAAGCAAAATCAATGATTAAGAAAACTTTACAAACGCTTAATCATGTAAAATTAAAAGTCGTGTAAGTGTGGGTGGATAACTTACACCCGCCTGTGTATAAGTTGTTGCTAACTGTAGCTATAGCCTAACGTGTCTGTCGCAGTCGTCCAACGCTTAAAACCAAGCAAATTTAATAGCTCAATTAGCGGCTCTTCTTTCGTTTCGACGAGCAAATGATCGGCATCTTGCCGGTCGACCTTTTCGAGAATGTGATAAAAAATTTCAATCAATTGCTCTGAATGATCGAGTTTGGTCACAACAAATTTTGTTAATTTGTATGTGCCCTTTTCTAATTGTTCGAGTTCGACAAAGCCAATGATTCGTTCTTGATGCTTGATTAAATACGTCACAGAGTCGGTTAGATTTTGATTAATTAGATCTTGAAAAGGTAATTCATTTACGCTTTCTTCTGCTTGCAGTTGGGTCAATCGCATCTCAATCGCTCCCTCTCATCGTTTTCTAGTTTAGTCTATGAAAGTTAGCAATCAATCATGATAGATTACTTAAACCATTCGAGAAAAAAGAATGAAATTTTTGGCGCTTCATCTGCTGTTTCTTCCTCGTCGGTTGCGACAGTCGTTCCAGCTGAAAAGTCAAGAAAGCATAATGGTGGAAATAAGACACACCACCAGTTCGAACCTTCCCCTTCACCTAACGTAATTAAAATTGCTTCATATTCTCCAGCCGGATAAACGTAGCGATCATATAGCTTAGCGGGAAATAAAACTTCCGGATTGTAGTCAACAGTGTAGTCAATTGATGAGCCGTGTTCGCGTAATGTGGTCGCGACAATTTGGTCAATTTGATCGAGACGTGACTGAATTTTTTCACGTGCTTGCTCGATGCTCGTCAGCTCTTCAACCCAGTCGGTAATTTCTAAATTAACCGCATCACGAATCGCATATTTTAATTGTTGATCTCTCGGATCGTCACTCTCCGCTAAAATTCTCAGCCTGATCGCCTCATCTGGAATGACTTGATAAGTGTCAGTTCGCGGTTGATTTGTCAGTAAAAGTAGGCATATAATTAGTGCTTGAATCAGCTGTTTCATTTCGTTTCCCCTCCGAAAATTGATCATACGACTAGTATCACCAGAAGGGGAATCTTTTAAACTAGCAGTTTGCGAAAATGATCCGATCTTTTTTGTTAATATCTTGGATCACTTCAACTTTGCTCGTCGGAAAAGCTGACTGAATCAGGCTTTTGACGGCTTCAGCTTGTTGATGCCCGATTTCAAACGCAAGCGCACCAGTCGGTTTGAGCACTGATTTTGCTTGCTCAACAATTGTTTTGTATGCTGCCAAACCTTGCTCGTCAGCAATTAGCGCCAGCTCCGGATCAAAGTTTTTGACGGTGTCTGATAAGGTGCTCCGCTCTTCCCATGCAATGTACGGTGGGTTCGAGACAATCAAGTCAAACTGCTGACCCGAACCGAGCCATTTTTGCAAAAAATCACTTTGATGGAAAACGACGTCCGCCTTGAGATTGACTGCGTTTTGCTTGGCGACGGTGAGCGCTTGTTCGGAAATATCGCTCGCCTCGACTGTCAGCGTCGGGTCTTCTTTCTTCAGTGTGATCGGAATCACGCCACTGCCTGTGCCGATGTCGAGTAGCTTGAGTGGACGCGGTTCTGTTTGCGTTTTTGCTAGGATCAGTTGCACGAGTTCTTCTGTTTCTGGGCGTGGGATTAGCACGTGTTCATTGACTGTGAACTGGCGTCCGTAAAAATGTTCTGTGCCTGTTAAGTGTTGGACCGGTTTGCCTGTTGTTGCGTGCGTTTCGAGATCGGCACGGAATTTTTTGTGAATTACGGGATCGATCGGTTCGTGCAGATTTAAGATCAGTTCTGTTTTGGTAAAATTAGTGTGATGAAGCAAGAGAATCTCAGCGACTTTCGGTTCGCGGTCATGTTGTTCTAAAAAAACAGAAGCCCTATGGAGGACTTCTTGGATTGTCTTGTTCATCTTAGTCACCGATGTGCTCCATTTTATGAGCTTGTTCTTCAATGACGAGCGCGTCAATAATCTCAGCGAGCTTCCCTTCTAAAATTTGATCCAATTTTTGAATCGTCAAACCGATGCGGTGATCGGTGACACGGTTTTGTGGGAAGTTATACGTCCGGATTCGCTCAGAACGGTCACCTGTACCGACAGCCGATTTCCGGTTTTGGTCGTACTCTGCTTGCGCTTCTTGTTGGTACATGTCATAAATACGCGCACGCAAAATTTTCATCGCTTTTTCTTTGTTTTTAATTTGCGACTTTTCATCTTGCATTGAAACGACGATTCCAGTCGGTTCGTGTGTTAAGCGGACAGCAGACATCGTCGTGTTAACACTCTGACCACCCGGGCCAGATGAGGCAAACGTGTCGACGCGGATATCCTTTTCATGGATATCAACTTCAACATCTTCTGCTTCTGGGAGTGCGACGACGGTTGCGGTTGACGTATGAATTCGGCCACCTGATTCAGTCTCAGGGACACGTTGGACACGGTGCGCGCCATTTTCATACTTAAGTTTTGAGTAGGCGCCTTTTCCATTAATCATAAAAATGATTTCTTTGTAGCCGCCAACACCTGTCGAGCTCGCTTCCATAATTTCCATTTTCCAACCTTCAGCCTCAGCAAAACGGTGATACATTCTGAATAGATCACCTGCGAAAAGGGCGGCTTCATCACCACCAGCTGCACCACGAATTTCCATAATAACGTTTCGGTCGTCATTCGGGTCTTTCGGTAACAGAAGAATTTTTAGTTTTTCTTCGAGTTCAGGAATTTGCGGTTCAAGTTCTTCTAGCTCAAGCTGAATCATTTCCTTCATCTCCGCATCTGTTTCCTCTTGCTGCATCTCTTTTGCGCCGTCTATTTGTTCAGTAATATCTTTATATTCACGGTAAGTATCAACAATATCTTGTAAATCGGATTGTTCTTTCGAGTATTCACGTAGATTGTTCGGGTCACTAATGACATCAGGGTCACTTAATAATTCGTTCAATTTCTCATAACGTTCTTCTAGACCTGCTAATTTGTCAAGCATTGATTTCACCTCTTTTATTCGAATCATACACTTCATTATATAATATTGATAATGACTAGGTCAAAATTGTTTTTATTTTAGCTTTGTAGTCAGGCTTCTTTGGCACTTGATGGCATTTTCTGCATCGTGGTTCATAAGATTCTGCCGCCCCAATTTTAATAATCGGATCATCATAATTTGCCGGTTTTCCGTCAATCAGTCGCTGCGTTCTGCTCGCATCCGCACCACATTGTGGACAAATCGCATTCAGTTTTGTGACTGATTCGCTTAGTGCCATCAGCTCTGGCACAACACCAAACGGTTCACCACGAAAATTCGTATCAAGGCCAGCGAGGATCACACGATAACCTTGATCCGCAAGTTGACTAACGAGATCGACGATTTCTGTTTCGAAAAATTGTACCTCATCAATTCCGACAACATCAATTGCTGGGGTGAGTTTTTCAATAATCTCAGTTAATGATTTGACTGGGTGTGCGTTGATTGAATTTCCATTATGTGTCATGATTGTCTCTTTCGAATAGCGGTTGTCGATCGCGGGTTTGAAGACAATGATGTTTTGGTTGCCGTATTTTGCGCGGCGGATGCGACGAATGAGTTCTTCGGATTTTCCGGAAAACATGCTGCCACAGATCAGTTCGATCGATCCTTGTTTCATCGTGTTCAGCCTCCATCTTGTTGTTGTTGGAAAATAAAAAGACAGGCTCGCTTTAACGGTGGCCTGTCTGAGTTTTAGACAGCCGGTGTGGCTGCCGTGATAGTTCTTAATTAATGTTATATTTTTTCTTGAATCGATCAACACGGCCACCAGCAGTATCTGCTTTTTGCTTGCCTGTGTAGAACGGGTGAGATTCCGAGCTGATCTCAACGCGGATTAATGGATATGTGTTTCCATCTTCCCACTCAACTGTTTCTTCAGACTTTTTCGTTGATCCTGTTAGAAACTTGTAGCCAGAGCTCGTATCTAGAAATACAACTTTTTGGTATTCTGGATGAATTTCGTTTTTCATGTGTTCCAACTCCTTTTGCCCTGCATCTTTCGGAAACAGAGTTAATTTTGGCTAGCTTACAACAGCGGGTTAAACTGCTCCAAACTGCCTTTTTACATACTTTTTGATTATACCAGTGTCAGATATACAATGCAACAGTTTTTTATGAAAAATTCACCTGCTCGTCGGGGAGGTTGTGTTGGAAAATATTGGTGAGGTTGAAAAGTTGTTTGTATTTTGAACAGGTTGAGAGCAATTCGGCTAACTTGAGAGCAATTCGATCAACTTGAGAGCATTTCGGCTAACTTGAGAGCAAATCGATCAACTTGAGAGCAAATCGATCAACTTGAGAGCAATTCGATCAACTTGAGAGCATTTCATCTAACTTGAGAGCAATTCGATCAACTTGAGAGCATTTCGACTAACTTGAGAGCAATTCGATCAACTTGAGAGCATTTCGGCTAACTTGAGAGCAAATCGATCAACTTGAGAGCATTTCGGCTAACTTGAGAGCAAATCGATCAACTTGAGAGCATTTCGGCTAACTTGAGAGCAAATCGATCAACTTGAGAGCAATTCGGCTAACTTGAGAGCAAATCGATCAACTTGAGAGCATTTCGGCTAACTTGAGAGCAAATCGATCAACTTGAGAGCAATTTCACTAACTTGAGAGCAAATCGATCAACTTGAGAGCATTTCGGCTAACTTGAGAGCAAATCGATCAACTTGAGAGCAAATCGATCAACTTGAGAGCAAATCGATCAACTTGAGAGCATTTCGGCTAACTTGAGAGCAAATCGATCAACTTGAGAGCAATTCGGCTAACTTGAGAGCAATTCGATCAACTTGAGAGCATTTCATCTAACTTGAGAGCAATTCGATCAACTTGAGAGCATTTCGACTAACTTGAGAGCAATTCGATCAACTTGAGAGCATTTCGGCTAACTTGAGAGCAAATCGGCTAACTTGAGAGCAATTCGATCAACTTGAGAGCATTTCATCTAACTTGAGAGCAATTCGATCAACTTGAGAGCATTTCATCTAACTTGAGAGCATTTCACCTAACTTGAGAGCAATTCACCTAACTTGAGAACATTTCACCAAATCTGCGGATTATTTTTTGTTTAAAATACTTAAATCATACTGAACTGCTTTTTTCCCTACAAAATTCACTGTCGGAAAATCTTTGAGCAAGCGATGGGTTAAACTTTTACACTCCACCCCCAACCACCTTCTTGCGGTGCGGTTGTTGATCGATGTGCCAAATAATCTAGCGTAGTCACGGAGTGCTAAGTGATGCGCGGTTGGGTCGGATAGTCCGCAGGCTGGGCATGTCCATGTTGCGAACGCACGGTGCATAAAAACTTTTCGACAATCGCGGCAGAGGATGCCTGGATTTAAGTCAGAAAGTTGAATTTGGTATTCTGCAATCAAATCAACTGCCAGCGGTTCGTGCAATTTCTTCAGTAATGTTTTCATTTGCTTGAGTTGGTGGTTGTTGTAGCACTGTTGGCGGGATTTTTCCAAAATATTATTGATGTGAAATGAGACTTCTTGGGCGACGATAACTTTTGTTGATGTGATTGATGGGTCGAGTTGGGTCGTGTTGTGTGTAAATGCGACGATTGGAACGATTGGTATAGCTGGGAATCCGTGGCGTCTGAGTATATAGTCGAGTTGTTGTTTTTGGATTTCGACTTGGTTTTCCGGGTTGTCGAAGGTGACTAATTGATTCGAGTACTGCTGGAGATACTGGCCGTGTTGGTTTTTTGAGATTAATCCTTTGCGGTGCTTTGCTTCGATAATGAACAGGATTTCTGGTGTGGCGATGAGGTGGTCAAGTTGGGTAAAAAATGTGCTGCCTTTGAGTCGGAGACCTGCGAAGTGTGTTACTTTTGGCAATCGCATAAATTCAAAATGATAACGGAGATTTTTTTCACCGAGGTAGCCGGCAAAATCTTTTCCTAACTGGGCCGCTAATTCTCGATAAGCTGGAAATGACGGTTTCAGTCGTGGTACAACCGCTTCTAATTGAAGTAATCGCTCGGTTTTTTTAACTAATTGATAAGTCATACGTTCATTCCTTTCAAAATTTTTTATTAAAAACTCTCAACCCGCAAACAGGTTGAGAGTTACAAAACAAATTATGGTTTGATATTTTTTCGTTTCATTTCATCGATGGTTTGCTGATAAAAGTCTTCGTTCGATTTCGTGGAGCGAATTTTTTTCAAAAAGCGTTCGACGAAGTCTGGTGTGTCTTGCATTACTTTACGCATTGACCAAACAATGTCGAGCTTCTCTTGTGAGATCAACAGCTCTTCTTTACGCGTGCCCGAACGCAACAGATCGATCGCTGGGAAAATTCGGCGTTGTGCGAGCTGGCGGTCGAGGTGAAGTTCAAGGTTACCGGTTCCTTTAAATTCCTCGTAAATCACGTCATCCATTCTTGAGCCTGTCTCAACTAACGCAGTTGCGAGAATCGTGAAGCTGCCACCTTCTTCAATGTTACGCGCTGCACCGAAGAAACGTTTTGGTCGGTGAAAAGCAGCTGGGTCGATCCCACCCGATAGCGTTCGCCCACTCGGCGGAATCACAAGGTTGTAAGCACGCGCCAATCTCGTAATACTATCCATCAGCACGACGACATCTTTTTTGTGCTCTACTAACCGCATGGCGCGTTCTAAAACAAGTTCAGATACTTTAATGTGATTTTCTGGAACCTCATCAAACGTCGAGCTAACCACATCAACATCAGGGGCAACCTGACGCTCAATATCGGTCACTTCCTCAGGACGCTCGTCAACAAGGAGAATAATCAACTTAACATCAGGATGGTTTTTCGTGATGCTATTGGCAATCTCGGTCAACAGCATCGTCTTACCCGCTTTTGGTGGTGCTACAATCAAACCACGTTGCCCGAATCCAACAGGTGAAATAATATCCATAATTCGAGTTGAGATTTCTTGAGGTTCTGTTTCAAGGGTCATCATTTTATTTGGGTACAGAGGTGTCAAAGCTGGAAAATGGACACGCTCTTTAGCAAGCTCAGGATCTTCACCGTTCACCGCATCGACATGAAGCAACCCGTAATAACGCTCATTTTCTTTCGGCGGACGAACCTTGCCTGACACTTTATCACCATTGCGCAAATCAAATCGACGAATCTGCGAAGCCGAAATATAAATATCCTCAGCACTCGGCGAATAATTGATCGGCCTTAAAAAACCAAACCCCTCTGACGGAATGATTTCCAAAATACCATCCATAAATAAATAACCACTCTTTTCAGCCTGCGCCTTCAGGATTGAAAAGATCAGCTCCCGCTTCGTTAATTTTGCATAGTAAGATACCTTAAATTCCCTAGCCTTATCGTAGAGATCTTTTAAAGTAAGCTCCTCTAATTGTGAAATTGTTACTTCCGACACGTGATCATCACACCTATTCTTTAATTTAATTTTATTTTAAAAATTGGGAAAATAATTTCAGAAGATTTTATTGAATGACTTCAGAAGTATGCGGTAGATATTTTTATCGTACTCCTTTTTGAAAAAATTTTCAACCGCTTTTGTGAAATAATGACCATTTGGTGGTGTTTCCTCCGCTTTATCGTGGATTTTTAGACATACCTTAACAAGTACGGAGCTAATTTTAACAAAAATAATGCGAACACCCTAAGTTGGACGTTCGCATCGGTCGGTTAATTTTGGGTTTGGCTCAATTCTTCTTCAGTGACGGTCTCTTTCCAAATCTTTGCACCGAGGTTGGCCAATTTATCCGTTAAGTTTTCATAACCACGCTCAATATGTTCAACGCCAGTAATTTCTGTGATCCCTTCTGCCATCAGGCCCGCAATGATCAGCGAGGCGCCAGCACGAAGGTCAGAAGCGCGGACTTTGGCTCCTTGAAGTTTTGTCGGACCATAGACGATTGCGCTTGATCCCTCAACTTTAATTTTTGCGTTCATCCGTCTAAGTTCGTCTGCATGCTTAAAACGCGCACTATAAATCGTATCTGTGACAATCGATGTGCCTTCAGCTTTTGTTAGTAATGCAGTAAATGGTTGTTGCAGGTCTGTTGCAAAACCTGGATAGACAAGTGTTTTAATATCAACAGCAGTCAGGTTATCTGACTTGCGAACACGTAGGTGCTCTTCACCTTCTTCGATATCGACACCCATCTCACGTAATTTTGCAATGACTGGTTCTAAGTGCTGCGGAATCACGTTGTCAATTAAAACATCTTCACCTAAAGCGGCTGCTAAGATCGTATATGTTCCGGCCTCAATTCGATCAGGAATAATTGTGTGCGTACAACCAGACAATGTATCAACGCCTTCGATTCGAATCACGTCGGTTCCTGCCCCTTTGATTTTCGCACCCATACTTGTTAGAAGTGTGGCCACATCAATAATTTCCGGCTCACGAGCAGCATTTTCAATCACTGTTTTTCCTTTTGCTCGAACAGCAGCAAGCATAATATTAATTGTTGCGCCAACACTAACGACGTCAAGATAAATTCTAGCACCGATTAATTCATCAGCACGGAGATAAATGGCTCCTTGTTCGTTGGTGACTTTTGCGCCAAGTGCTTCAAAGCCTTTAATATGTTGATCGATTGGACGCGGGCCAATGTGACATCCACCTGGTAGCCCAATGACGGCACGTTTAAAACGACCGAGCATTGCTCCCATAAAATAATAAGATGCACGGAGTTTTTTTACTTTGCCGTTTGGTAATGGCATTGAGGTCATTTTTGTTGGGTCGATATGTACGGTACTGCCGTCGCGTGTGACTGTACCGCCGATTTCTTCAATTAATTCGCTTAAAATCAAAATGTCTGAAATATCAGGCAGGCCTTCAATACTGACCTCTGAGTCTGCTAGGATTGTTGCTGGTAGCAGGGCTACTGCGCTGTTTTTTGCTCCGCCAATTTTTACCGTTCCCTTTAAAGGTATACCACCTTCTACAAATAATTTATTCATAATCGATAGCCTCACTTTTTATAGTTGTCGTCTCGTTTCGTTACTTATAGTGTATACGTTCTTGTCGCTTTGATTCGTGGATTTAATCATCTGTTTAAAACATTATCTTATTGTCTTATGTGAACCAAAATTACTTATTCTTTTCCATTATACGAATAAATTGCTTATGTATCCAGTTTATTTTAAAATAAACTGTTTTATAACAGGCTATGATGAAAAAGGAGTTGTCACAAAAGCAGTTAACTTTTATAACAACTCCATCTATTTCAATCGACTATTGATTACTCACGATCGTAAAACTTACGCTTTGTTAGAAGAACCAAATTCACGCATTTTACCAATAACAGTCTCTTTAATTGTATCACGAGAAGGTCCGAGGTATTTACGTGGGTCAATCATATCTGGATTCGCAGCTAAAACTTCACGTACAACTTTAGTTTGTTGGATTTGGTTCTCAGTGTTGACATTAATTTTTGCTGTTCCGAAAGAAATTGCCTTTTGAATATCTTTTAATGGGATACCTGTTCCACCATGTAATACAAGTGGTACACCAGTTGCAGCACCGATTTCTTCCATCTCTTTAAAGCCTAGGTTCGGTTCACCTTTGTAAGTACCGTGTACAGAACCAAGCGCTGGAGCTAATGTATCGATACCAGTACGCTCTACTAGTTCTTGACATTCTTTAGGGTCTGCATACATAACGTCACCTACAACGCCATCTTCTTCTCCACCAACGATTCCTAGCTCAGCTTCTACAGAAACGCCGTGTAAGTGAGCAAGCTCAACAACTTTTGAAGTTGTTGCAACGTTCTCTTCAAACGGATCGTGTGATGCGTCAATCATTACTGATGTAAAACCAGCGTGGATTGCTTTTGCACACTCATCAAAGCTTGAACCGTGATCTAAGTGAATTGCGATTGGAACAGTCGTTCCTTGCGCTTCCATTACTGCTGTTACCATTGCAACGACTACATTGTAGCCACCCATGTAACGAGCTGCACCTTCAGAAACACCTAAAATTGCTGGAGATTTTTCCTCTTCTGCTGCTTGTAAAATAGCTTGGACATATTCTAAGTTGTTAATGTTAAATTGTCCGACAGCGTATTTTCCTGCTTTTGCATCTTGAAGCATTTGCGTCATTGATACTAATGCCATGAATTGTTCCTCCTAAGAATTAAGAAATTATTGATTCATATTTTGGCATGGTCAATTAAAATTGAACATGCTGTTATATCCAGTCAAAAAAAGTTCATTGATTGGCTACTCTAATAGCATACCAATTTCGATGAATCGGTGCAATAGAACTACAAAAATGTAAGCGATTTCGTCATAAAATTTTAACAATTCGGTTTGGATTTAAGTTAAAAATAGGATTATATGGTATATATAGATAATAGCTTATTTGTTATTTTCCAATAATTGGTTAATTGTGTTTTTTGCTTCAATAATATTAAATGGTTTAGAAAAGTACGCTTTGACTGTTTTCATTTTTTTAGCCGTTGATTTTACGGATTCGATCAGACCACTCATGATGATCGTTGGAATTTGATAGCCTTTTTCTTCGAGCAGTTCAATGATTTCTGTTCCGCTTTTAATTGGTAGTTGATGATCAATAATAATTAGGTCGGGTTGATTTATTTCTATTTCTGCCATTGCACTTATGCCATCTTCGAAACTTTTTGCATGATAACCTTCGTTGCGAATAACTTCTTCAAGTAATAGTCGAATGCCTCTTTGGTCGTCAATAATCAATACTGTTTTAGTCACATGTTTTCCCTCCATCTCTTGATGTTAAACAAAATTTTATCTTTCTGTGGGTGTTAATGTATTTTTACAGTAACTAAACATATTAAATTAGATCTTATTCGGATGGAGCCTTTTCATGCATTATGAAATAAAAAGTGATGAATGGCGTTGGTTTTCATTCATCACTTTTGCATGATTATTTATCGACAATTGCTCCGACAAAGCTTGAGAACAATTGATGTGGTCTCGTTGGGCGTGACTTGAATTCAGGGTGGAACTGTGTTGCGACAAACCATGGGTGGTCTGCTAATTCAATCACTTCAACTAGGCGATTGTCGGGACTTGTGCCAGACAGGACTAAGCCGTTTTCTTCTAAAACTTCCCGGTAATCATTATTCAATTCGTAACGATGACGGTGGCGCTCGTGAATCACGTCCGCTTGATTATATGCTTGTTTAATTTTTGAGCCGTCTTTTAAGTGACAAGCGAATAAACCAAGGCGTAATGTGCCACCTATATTCTCCAAGTCTTTTTTATCTGCTTGAATATCGATAATGGGTTCAGTTGTATTTGGATCAATTTCTGTTGAATGTGCGTTAGGTATGTTGAGTACATTGCGGGCAAATTCAATTGTTGCTAATTGCATTCCTAAACAGATTCCTAAGAATGGAACTTTTTCTTCACGTGCATAGCGAATGGCTTCAATTTTACCTTCAATACCACGATCACCAAAGCCACCTGGAACAACAATCCCATCAACATCTTTTAAGTAAGCAGAAGCATTACCGTTAGTGATGTCTTCTGAATTAATCCATTTAACCTCAACATCAACGTCATGTGGATAGCCAGCGTGTTTTAACGCTTCGACAACTGAAATATAAG
The DNA here is from genome assembly GCF_039539605.1 of Amphibacillus indicireducens. NCBI lineage: Bacteria > Bacillati > Bacillota > Bacilli > Caryophanales > Bacillaceae > Amphibacillus > Amphibacillus indicireducens. The sequence continues at coordinate 51,029 of NZ_BAABDL010000073.1, forward strand.
CATCAGGTAATTCAATGTATTTTCCGACTAAACCAATCGTTTTCTTGCCAGATAGGTTTTTAACTGTTTCCGCTAATTTTTCCCATTCAGCCATATCTGGTTCAGGGCAATTCAGGCCAAAATGGTCACAAGTGATTTGATCGAGCCCTTGAGCTCGTAATGAAAGTGGGATATGGTAAATCGTTTCTGCATCTCTTGATTCAATCACATTTTCCGTTTTAATATCACAAAATAGGGCAATCTTTTCTTTCATTTCTTGATTGACTGGCATTTCAGAACGTAAAATAATGACATCTGGTTGAATCCCTAATGAGCGTAACTCTTTTACGCTATGTTGCGTTGGTTTTGTTTTTAATTCACCAGCCGCTTTAATATATGGAACGAGTGTTGTATGAATGTACATTACATTTTCTCGGCCAACTTCATTTTTAATTTGACGGATCGCTTCTAGGAATGGCAGGGATTCAATATCACCGACTGTCCCACCGATTTCTGTAATCACGACGTCTGCATGACTATGTTCGGCAGATTTGAACACTTTATCTTTTATTTCATTTGTAATGTGCGGAATCACTTGTACCGTTGCACCCAAGTAATCACCACGACGTTCTTTTTTAATGACTGAAGAGTACACTTTCCCCGTCGTAATGTTTGAGTATTTCGATAGATTAATATCAATAAAACGCTCATAGTGACCAAGGTCTAAGTCTGTTTCAGCACCATCATCAGTCACAAAAACTTCTCCATGCTGATATGGACTCATCGTACCTGGATCCACGTTAATGTATGGATCAAATTTTTGAATCGTTACATTTAGTCCACGATTTTTTAACAGTCGACCTAGTGAAGCTGCTGCAATTCCTTTTCCGATTGATGAAACAACTCCACCCGTTACAAAGATGTATTTTGCCACGATTTATCTCGCTCCCTTTTCATAAAAAATACTTATCTACTTGTAGATTATCCAAGCAGAACGGTTATATGTTTGTTAAATACTCTACGCTTAAGTATAAAAATTGAGATAGGGGGAGGTGACTAACCTCCGTCCCTCTCACACCACCGTACATACGGTTCTCGTATAC